>NZ_CALIAV010000094.1 GCF_938045625.1 uncultured Campylobacter sp. | reverse complement strand
TCAAAGAACTTAATTTGCAATGCCAAATTTAGCATTTTCAAGGTGCGAGTCTCGGCGAGTAAAATTTGCAGTTAAATTTTACGTTTTTACGTCAAGCGGGCGATCTTGGAACTGATTAAGCCGTAAAAGTGCAAATCCGCTAAAATTTGATAGAATTAGCAAAAAAGGCAAAAATGAAAACGAAATTGTTTTTATCGCAGCTGGCCGCGCTCGTCGTCGTCGCGGCGATATTTTACGCTAGCTACGGCGCTACAAACGCCCTCGCGAGCGCTCGCGCAAACGTACCCGAGATCTATTTTGCATGGGAGCGCGCGGTGCCGTTTTGGGCGTGGAGCATCGTGCCGTATTGGTCGCTAAATTTGCTCTACGCGCTTGGATTTTTCCTCTGCCGTGGCGCCGGGGAGCTCGCGCGCTACGTCACGCAGCTGCTCGCCGCGCAGATTATAGCGACGCTGTTTTTTATCGCATTTCCTCTGCAAATTTCGTGGGGAAAGCCCGCAGTTTCGGGCCTTAGCGGCTTTTTGTTCTCTAGCCTCGCCACCTTTGACCTCCCGTTTAACCAAGCCCCGTCGCTACATATCATACTTTGCGTCGTGGTGGGCGCATTTTACCTTCGCAAGGCACGCGCGGTTTGGCTTAAAGCGGTGCTCGTAGCGTGGTTTGCGGTCATCGGCTTTAGCGTGCTGACCACGTATCAGCACCATTTTATCGACATTCCGACGGGGCTGGCCGCGGGCTGCTTCGTCCTACTCGTTCGCCCGACGGATGGCGAGCCGCTTAGATTTGCCATGGTTGCGGAGACTGCGCGCTACAAATGGGCGGCGCTATATTTGGGGCTTGCGTTTTTGACGCTTTTTGTGGCGATTGCGGGAGCTAAAATTTGGAGCTCGTGGGCGTTGTGGCTATCGTGGGCGAGCCTTAGTTTCGCGCTGGTTGCTTGCGGTTACGCGTTTTTGGGCGCGGGAGTTTTTGCTAAAAACGGGCAAGGCCGTCACGCTTTCGCGGCTAAGGCTTTGCTCTTTCCCTATCTTTGCGTCGCGCGGCTAAATGCGCTCTTTTGGCTGCGCGGACGCCGGCTTGCGGATGAAATTTTGCCCGGGCTGTATCTAGGCTCGGTTAAGGAGGCGGGCAAATTTGACGCGGTGCTAGACTGCGCGGCTGAGTTTGAGCGGCCAGGCGGCGCGCAAATTTACGCGAGCCTACCTATGCTAGATATGATAACGCCGAGCGTAGACGAGTTGAGGCGCGGCGCGGACGAGCTTGAGCGACTCGTGGAAATGGCTTTTAGTAGCGGCGAAAATTTGTCGCAAACGGCGGCGAAGCTAGGATCAAATTTTAACGCCGAGGCAAGCGGCTACGCGAACGAGCGAAATTTTAAATTTCACAGGCAAGCGGATGCGCGGGCAAATTTGCAAACGCGCGGTGCGGCAAACGAAGGAGAGGAGCAAACTCTCGCAGGCTCAAACGAACGAGCCGCTGAGAACGGCAAAAAGGTGCTAGTGTGCTGCGCGCTTGGCTACGGCAGGAGCGCGTCGGTGCTGCTTGCTTGGCTGGTGATTTACGAGGGACTGGGTTTTGACGAGGCGCTAAATTTGCTAAAATCTCGCCGCGAAAAGATCGCAGTCTCTAGCCTGCTACGCGATCGGATAGAGCAGATAGCCGTCCGCACCCGCGAAATTTGAAAGTGGAGTAAAGACCAGCCAAATTCGCAAAAGCAAGTGCGGCAAATTTACGCGCGAAATAGGTACAGAAATTTAAGCAAGTTTGTTTGAGGGATTAAATTTAAAAAATCTGCAGGCTAGAAACAAGCGGCATTGTAAAATTCTCGGCGAAAACGAACGGGAATTTAACCAAAGGCGAATGCCCAGAATGAGGAGGGAAAATGACGAATGCGGAGCAAAACGAAAAAGCGGCGCAAGGCGGGGAACGCGAATGCCGCCAAAGGACGGACGATAGGGCTTTGGCGCTGGTTATGGCCAGATTTTTAGCGACGCATAGGCTGTTTTTCTTGTTAAATTTACTTCAGCTAGCCGTCTGCCTTCAAATTTTTACACATTTTGCCGTTATCGCGGGCTTTTTAGCGGCTTTTGCGGGGTTATTTTATCTGCACATTAGGCTGTATTTTGATACGCTGATTTTTAGAGATTTTGCGGAGGGGAGGCTAGAATGCGGCAAATTTGACGCGGCGCTTTTAGAACTAAATTTAACTAGCAAACCGCCTAAAATCCGCGATATGAAAAGTCGCTGCGCGGGAGCTTTGCAGCTATATAAACTAACGGCCATGCTTACTATCGTCGCCGTCGCCGTCGCTTTGGCGGGTTGTTACTTAGGCTAGAGTTTGGCGCCAAATTTGATGGTCAAATTTGGCTCGGGAGTGTGCTTAAATATACAAAGCATTAGTTAAATTTGACCCGTAGATTTATGGAGCCTGAAAGATAAATTTAGGCGCAAACGGTTAGATTTGCGCCCGTAGGTTTATTTGATACTTTCTAGCGTGCTGCAGTTCTGAGCCGAGCCCAGATCGCAGCCTTTTTTGAAGTAAATTTTAGCTTTTTCAAGATCTTTTGTGGCTCCGCTTTCAGTCGGCGGCATGTAGTATGTGTAGCCCGCAAACAGACATGACTCGACTAGGCCGTGCTCGCAGCCTTTGTCAAAATACTCCGCGGCTTTAGCAAACTGCTTTTCTTGATAGTACGCAGAGCTCGCGTATTAGCACCAGAGAGCGATATTTGCTTCGCAAGCTTTTGCGGCGTTATCTTTATCTTTTACGTATTTTCCTGAGGCTTCGTGCTCTTTTTTCGTAAAGGCTAGGAGATAGTACTCGTACGCTTTTGCTTCGTCTTTTTTGCCGTAGGCGTCGTCTTGGTAGATTTCGCCTAGTTTGGCGCATCCATCAAATCTCTCGCCTTGGCAAATTTCGCTTAGGATTTCGACGGCTTTGTCTATATTTTTCTCTACGCCTTTGCCGTCTCTATAACCCATCGCTACAAATTTACAACCGTCGTCGTAGCCGCCGCTGCAAAGTTTTGAAAATATCCCAAAGCCCTTTTTAGGATCGTGCTCGGCGCCGTTTTTGCCCTCGGTGTACGAGTAGCCCGTCCATAGGCATCCTAAATTTGAGCCCAGATCGCAAGCTTTTTGGTAGTATTTGGCGTCTTGTTTTTCATAAGCGTAGTCTATGTAGGCCGCTGCATCGTTGTTTTCGCAGCCTTTTTCGGCGCTCACGGCGGTTTTGTCTTTTACTTTGTCGCAGCAGTCGCTTCTCTTGCCAAACGATATCTCGCAGCATTTCTCATAGGCCTGTTTTGCGCGTCCGGAGTCTTTTTTGACGTCAGAACCCTTGCCAAACTCATAAAGCTGCCCAAGCTCTTTGCAAGAGGAATCGACCTTTTCCGTATAGCAACCTAGCTTAAAGTAGTTCTCCGCGTCCTTCCACTGGCCTTTGGATTTTGCCGCTAGTCCGTTGTTGTGATTTGGCCCGGCCTGTGCTACCGACAGGTAAGAAAATGCTAAAAACATGGCTAAAGCTAGCTTTTTCATAAGACCCTCCTTGCGAGTAATCTTAAGCATTATAGCCTGTTTGCTATGTTTTTAACCTAAATCACGACTACTTCGGTTTTTAGCTCGACGCCAAACTGCTCCAAAACGCGCTCGCGGGCTAAATTTATGAGCCCGGTTACGTCCGCAAAGGTCGCGGCGTTAAAATTTACGATGAAATTTGCGTGCTGTTCGCTAAATTTAGCCCCGCCAATCGCGTAACTCTTTAGCCCCACGGCCTCGATAAGCCTGCCTGCGTAGTCGCCGGGCGGATTAACAAAACAGCTGCCAAAGCTAGCGCCCTTTGGCTGATTTGCGCGCTTAGCGGCAAAATCCGCCGCAAGAGCCGCGTCAAATTTGCGCGAAATTTTAAACTCGGCGCCCAAAATCGGCTCATCTATCCCGCTTTTTCGGTAGCTAAAGCTTATCCTTTCACGCTCTACCCAGCCGCGTCCTAGCCGCACGGCTAGCAGGCTATCGCTAACGCTAACGCCGCAAAGCCCCGCGTTCATTTTTATTAGTCCGCCAAGCGTACCAGGGATATTTTGCAAAAACTCAAATCCGCCGATGTTGTGTTTTTTGGCGAAGTTGTAAATTTTGCCCGACTTGGTCGCAGCGCCGATACTAAGCACGTCGCCGCTTAAATTTATATAATCAAACGCGCCGCCTAGCATCATCATCGCGGGCGGGTTTGGCGAGACTAGCAGGTTGTTCGCGCCGCCTATCATCACGCGCCCGGCAAACTCGGGTTTTAGCGCGTCCTCTACGCTATCTAGCACCGCCACCTCGTGCACGCCGCCCACTCGCACTGAGCTAAATTTAGAAAAATCTACAAGCTGCGTCATTGCACGAAATTCGGGATAAACTCTATCATGCGCGTCGTGAAATCGACCATCATCGAGACCATCCACGGCATCAAAAATATAATCACGACGACGACTAAAATGATCTTTGGCACGAAGCTTAGCGTCATCTCGTTTATCTGCGTCGTAGCCTGAAATATACTGATGATAAGACCCGCCGACAGACCCGCGAGCAGCATAGGAAAGCTCAGATATAGCGCGATCTTAAAGGTTTCGATACCGAGTTCTATGAGTGTTGATTGCATTAGCTAAACCTTATATCGTTGTACTCGGTGGGCACGAGGTAGTTTTCGGCCTTGATCGGTAGCGGATAAAATCCGCGTTCATAGCCAAGCGCAAAGAGCCTATTTACCGCCTTTAGCTGCGTTTCGTTCATCGAGACGGAGCTATCATTTGCGTAGAGATTTAGATAGGTTTTTAGCTTTTCTTTATCGACGCGGATCAAATTTCGCTCCATCAGCATATGCGATAAAAAAGGCTTATGCGCGGTGGCGATGCGCACGCCCTCGGTTAGCACGCGCTCGCACTCGATGGCGTCGGTTATCGGCAGGCTGCGGCGAAGCGCCATGCCTCCCAGTGGCAGCGGCAGATTTTCGCCCGCTAGCTCGCTCCAGATATCCCAGATCTCGCGCT
>NZ_CALIAV010000093.1 GCF_938045625.1 uncultured Campylobacter sp. | reverse complement strand
CGCGTCAGCGTGGACTACGCGCAGCTTAGCATGAGCGAAATTTTATGCCACGGCCTTGGCGCGCACTTTTTGTTTGAGCCTGATTGCACCGTCATCGACGTGGGCGGGCAGGATACAAAGGCGATCAAGATCGAAAACGGCAAGCCCGCGGATTTTATCATGAACGACAAATGCTCGGCGGGCACGGGCAAATTTTTAGAGATCAGCGCGGGCCGCTTGGGGCTTGAGCTTAGCGAAATTTACAAAACCGCCCGAAAAAATCCAGCGATCAAACTAAGCTCGACCTGCACTGTTTTTGCCGAAAGCGAGATCGTCTCGCTAAGCGCAAACGGAGCCGAAACGAGCGAGATCGCCTACGCCATCGTGGACTCGTCCGCGCACAAGGTCGCCTCTCTCATCAAACGGCTGGAAAATCAAATTTACTTTTTAAGCGGCGGGCTTAGCAACGTGCCGCTCTTTAAACAGCTTCTAGGCGAGCATCTGGGGGCTGAAATTTTTACTCACAAAAACGCAATCTACTGCGGCGCGATGGGCGCTGCGATAATGGGAAAAAGGAGCAAAGATGAAATATGATTTTGCGGAGCTTAAAAAGCGAAATTCTATGGCACTCCAGGATCTAAAAGCAGAAGGAATGAGCGTCGTGGGGACGTTTTGCACATATTCGCCAAAGGAGCTCATTTACGCCGCGGGCGCGGTACCAGTTAGCCTGTGCGCTTCGGACGAAGGGCCGATAAACGCCGCTCACGCCGAGCTTCCGCGTAATCTTTGCCCACTAATCAAGGCAAGCTACGGCTACGCGCTAACGAAAAAATGCCCCTATATGAACGCCAGCGACGTAGTAGTCGGCGAGACAACCTGCGACGGCAAGAAAAAGATGTACGAGCTGCTAGCAAAACACAAAGAAGTCCGCGTTTTAGAGCTGCCAAATATGACAAATAAACGCAGTTTGGAGCTTTGGACACAAGAGCTACGGGAGTTTAAAGGCTATTTGGAGCAGCGTTTCGGCACGCAAATAACGGACGAAAAACTAAAAGAGACGATAGAGATTTTTAACGAGGAGTGAGACGCGCTAAACGAGCTAATGGAGCTTGGCAAGCTAAATCCAAGCCCGATTAGCGGTAGCGAAATGCATCAGGTGCTGTTTGCGAGCGACTACATCTACGACAAAAGCGAAAAGATACGCATGCTACGCTCCTACGTAAAAGCTCTGCGCGAAAAAGATATGAGCGGCGCCAAACACAAAAAGCGGATCATCATCACCGGCTGTCCAAGCGGAGGCGTGTATGAGAAGGTTATCAAGCAGATAGAGGAGCTGGGCGCGGACGTGGTAGCCTTTGAAAACTGCTCCGGCACCAAAGGCTATCAAAACCAAGTACAAACAAAGGGCGATCTGGTCGCAAATATCGCCGAACGCTACCTTAAAATTCCATGTTCGGTGATGTATCAAAACGACGC
>NZ_CALIAV010000092.1 GCF_938045625.1 uncultured Campylobacter sp. | reverse complement strand
CTTCCTATTTTTGCTGATCTCGTTTATACCAATTTATTAAATAATTTTCTTCTATTCGGCTACGCGAGCCATAACGTATCACGTTTAAATATCCATTATCATTTCGTTTAAACTGAATTCCCACCAACTTTCTAGAATTAATTAAGAAATAAATGGTGCGCTCGAAGGGAAACGAGCACGATACTTAAAACCCCAAAATACAGGCATTTTAAGCTAACTAAGGAAGTTTTTTAAGTACCTTCCCAACCCTTTTAAGAAAAAGCCGAAAAGTAGGATAAAATAGTAAAAAACTTAAGCTTTTTTAGTTGTTGTCGTAGATTTTAAGGCTAAGATAATTAACCTTTTTTAAACGGCTTAAGGTTTGAAAGCTTAAAGTTTATTACTAATTCATTCCCCGCTTTTGTTAGCAAGCATGATATCACAAAATTTTATTTTTTGCAAATTGGGTAAAAAAATGTTATTCCCTACCTCGGTCAAAGCGTAGCCGCATTTTTGAGTACTCCGAAAAAATCGGCGGAGCGTAAAGAAATACAAATTTGTTTTTCTCTCTTTCACTTTTAGGCGTCGCCCTCTCTTTAGGGAGAGGGCGCCGAATTACACATCTATGGGGGACTCGTCCCCCATACCCCCGGCGTTTTTTTTCAAGGATAAGAAAAGGGGATCAAGGAGAGTTTTTTGCTTTTTGGGTTTTGCATATATATCTTTATTATAATTATTAAGAAAACGCAAAAAATGCTCGCAAACGCCGTATTTCCAGACGCGCGCGAGCAGTCAGAGGTTAAAGTTTTAACCCGTTTTCGGGCTGATTTATTTGCGGAATGTAGCTTAACAATCCGCTTTTTATTCCGGCAAAAGAGTCGGCAGAAGGATATTCGCCTTTTAGGTAGCCGTCCAAGCTCTCAATTAAATACCTACCTTTCGGCTCAACATAAAGCATTCCCGAGCACACAAGCTCGGAGAGCAGTGCAGCCTGACCTTGAAAAAAAGATTCGTCAGAGGTTTTAACACCCACTTGATTCTTTTGTAGTTTTGCAATTTCGGAGTCTTTTTGCTTAACAAGGTCAGTAGCAGTTCTCAGGTCGGCTTTGAGATCTTTGTTTTGCTTTTGAAGGACGTCAAAAGTCTTCAGCAATGAGGCATTTTCGGCTCGAAGTGCATCAACGTCTACGTCGGGTTTGCTTGAGGCGGCGCCCAAAAAGACTTGAGCGATCTTGTTTTCTCGTAGAGCCTTCAGTTGTTCGTACACGTCTATTTCTTTTTTAACTGTGGCTTTTTTTAAAGCAGCTTGGGCATCCTTGATTGTATTAATCGCCGCTTGCCGAGTGGCAACAGCGTCGGCGACATAAGCTAAAACGTCCTCTTTTTTAAAATCGCCCAGTATAGTAGATCGTAGGCCATTCGATTTTATAGCTTTTTTCACTTCGTTATCGATTTTCGGGTGGTGACGCAGTTTTTTGATTTTTTCCTCAAAAAGTTTTACAAAGTCATCAACGCTAACATTATCAGTCGTTTTTTTAAAGGCAGCCAGTTCGTCCTTTAGCTTGGCGTTTTCATCCTCAAGCTTGGCGTAGCCGGGGCGGCTTGCTCCTTGTTCCTTTAATTCGTTTCTGGCAGCAAGGTTTGCGGCCTTTAAGGCCGCCTCTAACCCCTTGATTTTTGTTTTTGCCTCTTCCAATTCGTCTTTCGTAAGTTTCAACGCTTGTTTAATCGGCTCTTGAAGCTTCACGGCCTGCTTATATTGGCGCAGTGTCAAATGCTCCCGTCCGCTTATTCTTTTGTCAATCCCGCGTTCCATATTTAATACGCGGGCGACTTCAGTCTGAATATCGCGCATAAGCTGACGCTTTCCGCGCGTAATACGGTGCATACTATTTCCGTTTTCATCTAGCGAAATAAAAAGCACTTGAAAATGGGTGTTTTTAACGAATTGCCCCTCATCATTGAGGTGCCCCTCGTCCCGATGGATCGCACCATAGATCATGCGATATCCGGTTTTTTTTCGATTATTTTGGCGGCTTTTCGCAAGTCGTCCAAAGTATGATACTCCCGGGCGTTAATCGATGCCTCCCAAAATATTTTTTCCTCGTCAAATTGCGGCTTTTGATTATATTTTTTCACATACGTGGCGACTGCGTCGTCTCGCATTTTTTGCCCCAAATCTCGCGCCTCGGCAAAAGTATGCGTGTATTCGTTCTCGTGCAAATATTCAGGATGACAATCGTTCGGTAAAAACCCGCGGCGAAAATTATGCCAGCAATGCCCGGGTTTGGCAATGAGAATACTTACGCACGATTTAGCATTGTTATCCATTGATACCTCTTTCTATTTTGTTTTCTAGCATTTAGGCACTGTAACCCCCTTGCGGGGTTATCGGTGCAGATAATGCGCATTACATGCACCTACCCGCGAGGGGTAAGTGTAGAAACGCGCCCCACAGGGGGAAAGGCAGAGGTCAAACAGCCACGACATCGAACTTTTTGAGAAGTTCGGCATATTTGACCTTTTCCATGCCGATTTTTTCGAGTTCGGTTTTAGCCTTGTCCAAAATATTTTGCGCAGTCTTTTCCCGCTTTTCTAAGCTCTCGATTTGTTTTAGAAGCTTTCGCAACTCCTGTACTAGCTTCGCGTTTTCACTGAGAGGCTTTTTCTCTTGCGGTTTTTGATTCTGGCTCGAAGCTTGCGCTAGAGCGACGTTTGGGTTTGGTTTTTGAAAATTTTGTTCCATAATGGACTCCTTTTTTTTTGGAATTTTGTTTTAAAGATCATATCAGGAAAGCCGGTAATTTTTATTTAATTTTTCTATCGACGTCGGCACTAGTTCGGAAGGCGCAAAAAGGCAAGACTCGGGCTCTTTTTGCGCCTCGCTCTCTTTTGTTTTTTGCGGCACTTTTTCAAAATTTGCCGTGCGTTTTTTCGGGAAAAGCTGTCCTAATTTCTGGTATTTTTCGCGCAGGCTAAGCCCCCAATACTCCTCCGTATCCAAAAGCTCGTCAACTATTGCGTCGCAGGCTCTGCCCGAGATGTCGCCCATTAACCCCCGCTGCCATAATTCCGTATGCCAAGTTTCGTAGACTTCAACCTTCACCTGGCCCCAAAGTTCACGGTGCCGGTGGTAGTCGTATAACTGTTGAATATTGTCTGCGCCATATTCCTGCGCGAGTTTTCGATCTGCACGAGCTTGTTTTTGTTGCGCCCGTCGTTGCTCTTGATGTCGCTTATAGACGAAATTTAGATATGCATTTGCGCGTGACGGCGAAAGTGCAGGAGTCAGGCCGTTTTGATAGTTACTGAAAAGGAAGCGGATTAAGTGGATTAACCCCGCTTTGTTTTTTTGTTTCCGCGCAGCAATCTTTAGGACTTTTAGTTGTTTCTCGTTAAGAAAAACACGGCAGTTGCTGGCGTGATACCGATCGCCATTTTTTGCCCTCAAATCCAGATCAAGAGGTTTTGTGTTTTCTTTTTTCATGCTTTTTCTCGGCTTGCGAGTTTTCCTAATTGACGACGGGAATATGACGACCTTTTCCAAAATATATGGCGCTCTGTTTTCGGGCGACATTTCAGAGGATATCTTTGCGCGGTCTTTCTTAGTTCCAAAGGTGCTATTCCAAACTTCTAAAAGCCGGTTCATGAATACATCGATCTCGACGTATGCGTTCGGATAGCGTTTAGCCATTTTAAAGTTTTGCATACTGTGCAGGATTTTATGTTCTTGCAAGCCTTTAATCGAGTCACATTTATAGGTCTTTTTCTTGCCAGCCTCCCATTCGCTCGCGGTTTTCCTGAGCAGCTTCGAGACGTCATAGCCGATGACTTGTTCTACCTTTCGCTCTAAGTGCCACTCACCAGTCCCCTCCTTAAAGAGATACGAGGGTGACAAAACTTCGACCGATACGGCCTTGCGTGACAAGTGCGATTCGAGGAATGAGGCTATTTTTGAAAAATGCAAAGGCAGGCAAAAAATCATAGCGTGGACATGGGGCATTCCGCCACGGTGAGCCTCAAATACGTAGCTTACAAAAAGCGGATATCGTTTTAGCTCGCCCTCTATTAGATTGCGCAAGTATTGCCTTAAGGCTTCGGCAGCTTCGATTGCACTCATACGGCCGCAAGTGCCACGCTTTCTTATGCCTGAATTGTCCAGCGTGATTGCAATTCCTAAAGCGGTAAAGCCGATTTTTTCGAGGGTTTTTGAAATATCTATAGTTCGTAGGCGGACTTCTCGACCTATTGACGAGCGAGCAAGAAGCTCATCACCGATCACCTCGCCGTCATCTATGCTTAAAAATTTTCTATTTTCTAGCATACCGACCGCCGGAAAAATAGGATATTTTTTAGCAAAACTTCCCGAGATGTTTTATGTGCTGATAAGGTTATATTGGCTAATATTTCAGAGGTCGAAAGGTGAATGCTGTAAAAAGTTTCAACTAATTCGGCCCCGCTTCTTTTTTTACTCATAACGCCAACCCCAAAGACTCCAAGTAGTTAAACCACCACGTTATAACTTTTCGAGTCATAGCGATATTCGTTGATTTATTATAAACCCCTGCTACGCCGTGGATAGCGTGAAAAAGCGTGCGCTCGACCTCGTAAGGTATAAGCCCGTTTTGAGGCATATTTTCATGGCAAAATGTAGAGGCTATTTTCCTGAAGCTATGAAATACAAGGCAAACATTATCCCCTAACTTTTCAGAACAATAGTCGCCTAGCGCATTTGAGAGAGTCCCGTCGCTTAAAGGCTTGCCTTTTGTATTTCCAAAAAATAATTGACTTCCTTTAAGATTAAAACTCAATAGCCATTCGCCAACTTCACGCGGAAGTCCTAGATATTCATCGCCATTTGCTTTGGTTTTGTTTTCATCTTTTGGAAA
This sequence comes from uncultured Campylobacter sp., assembly GCF_938045625.1. Classification (GTDB taxonomy): domain Bacteria; phylum Campylobacterota; class Campylobacteria; order Campylobacterales; family Campylobacteraceae; genus Campylobacter_A. The sequence continues at coordinate 15,063 of NZ_CALIAV010000092.1, read as the reverse complement.
ATGTAAGTAAAATTCGCCGTTTTCATCAATTTTTAGATGATTTGCGGACATCTTTCGGACGTTTCCGACACGAAGCCCTATAGCCAAGCCCATTATTAGAGCTTTTTTTATAGAGGATATAGGACTGCGATAATTTAAAACATACGAGATTAAACTCTCAAGATCGGCTTGGTCGCTAATCCAACCATAACCTTCGCTAGGCGGGCAATCGTAGCTTTCTTTTAAGAGAATGCCGTCAAAAATATCTTTTTTTAAATGCCTCGCTTTCTAGCAAAACCCCAAAGCTGATGAACAAGCTCGCAATAATCATCAAGACTAGCGTAGAGTTTTTCGCGAAATATCTCATCGGCAATGTCTTGCAAATGTTTTCTTTCAATTTTTGAAATGTCCCTGTCGGCAAGCGCCCCAAGCCTTTTGTTAAAAATAGTTTTCTTTTTCTTGACGGTTGTTGCAGCAAGCAAAGGGCGAAAGGTTAGATATAACTCGAATACGCTTCGTAAAGTATTTTTGGAAGTTTTAGCAACGCTAGGAACGGCTAGCAAAAACTCATCAAGAGCTTTTAGCGCTTCTTTATAGGTCATATCGCCAAAACTTCCCAAATATTTAACTAGTTTTCCGTTTGTTGAATAATAGAAATCTTTTCGGTATTTTACATGCGTAGTGTTTTTTTGTGAAGCTTTTTAATTTTCAGACACAAGCTCGTATCGGTAAGCATTTGGCGACTTTCTTTTTTATCGCTTGGGAGCTTGTAATCACGAATAGCGTCGTCAGGCGCAACTTTAAAGTTTAGCTGTTGAGTGAGTTTCATTTTCGACCCCGCTTTTAATTTAATTATAAAAACTTTGAGGCCTACTTGCCGGGATTTGCTTAAAAAAACTTCCCAAAAACGCTTGGGAAGTAAAGTTGGGAAGTTTTAGGGCGTTAAATTTGATAAATTTCGCGTTTAACGGTTTTCGTTAGTTAAATAAAAGCATGAATTTTGGGGATTTTTATCGGTTTTGTAAGTATCGTGGTGCGCTCGAAGGAATTCGAATCCCTGACCTTTTGAACCGCAATCAAATGCTCTATCCAGCTGAGCTACGAGCGCACTTTAAAAGAAATATGAAGTATAGCCAAAGGTTTCTTAAATCTTTCATAAATTTTGACATTGTTGCAAAAATTTTACATTTTTACATCCCCTACTACATCAAATTCGCCGCAAGCCTATAAAATTTCAAATTTGTGCGCCAAATTTGCCGCATTTAACCATCTATAAAAAATCTTTATGTTATCTTACGCAACAAATTTAATTAAAAATAAGCGTGCCTGGCTACCGAGCATTAAAATATACAAATAAGGTAGAGCAAGCTAAAAATTTAATAGCAAAAACAGTAAAGATAGCAAAAAGAGCAAATTTAAAGACGGTACGCAAAGTTCGTACTCTAAAAAAGCAAATTTCAAGCATCAGCAAGCAAAAAAGAGTAAAATTCAAGAAACGATAAAGAAAGGAAAGCCAAGTGATACATAAAATTTTGATCGCAAACCGCGGAGAGATCGCCGTTCGCGTGATCCGCGCCTGCAAAGACCTGCACATCAAAAACGTCGCCATTTACACCAAGCCCGACCAAGACTGCCTGCATGTCAAGATAGCCGACGAGGCCTATCAGATCGGCATCGACCCGATCAAAGGCTACCTAGACGCCAAGCGCATCGTCGAGGTCGCAAAAGCTTGCGGCGCGGACGCCATACACCCGGGCTACGGATTTTTGAGCGAAAACTACGAATTTGCCAAAGAAGTCGAGGATGCTGGGCTTGTATTTATCGGACCTACCGCCGATGTCATCCGCAAAATGGGCAACAAAAACATCGCTCGCTACCTGATGAATAAAAACGGTATCCCTATCGTGCCCGGCACCGAAAAGCTAAACAACGAAACGATAGAAAATATCAAGCTCTACGCCGAACGTATCGGCTACCCCGTCATCCTAAAAGCTAGCGGCGGTGGCGGCGGACGCGGTATCCGCGTAGTGTGGAAAGAAGAGGAGCTAGAATATAGTTTTGAAAGCTGCAAGCGCGAGGCTAAGGCGTTTTTTAACAACGACGAAGTTTTTATGGAAAAATACGTCGTAAATCCGCGCCACATCGAGTTTCAAATTTTAGGCGACAAATACGGCAACATCATCCACCTGGCCGAGCGCGACTGCTCGATCCAGCGCCGCCACCAAAAGATCCTCGAGATAGCGCCGAGTCCGACGATGAGCGAAAGTTTGCGAAAAAGCATGGGTGTGACCGCGGTCGCAGCGGCAAAGGCCGTAAACTACACCAACGCCGGCACGATCGAGTTTTTGCTCGATGATTACAACAACTTTTATTTTATGGAGATGAACACTCGTATCCAGGTCGAGCACGGCGTGACCGAGGAGATCACGGGCGTGGATCTCATTGTACGTCAGATCCGTATCGCTGCCGGCGAAATCCTCGACATGGAGCAAAGCGACGTCATCACGCAAGGCTTTGCGATCGAGGCGCGTATCACCGCAGAGGACGCATGGCAAAACTTTATCCCGAGCCCTGGCGAGATCACCGGCTACTACCCTGCTCTGGGACCTTCCGTGCGTGTCGATAGCCACCTATATAAAGACTATCAGATACCGCCGTTTTACGATAGCTTGCTAGCTAAGCTCATCGTGCGCGCCCCTAGCTACGATCTAGCGGTAAATAAGCTAAAACGCGCGCTGGATGAGTTTACGATCGAAGGCAGCGTCAAAACCACGATCCCGTTTTTGCTCAGCATCAGCAAGGAGCGCGACTTTAGGCGAGGATTTTTCGATACGTCATACGTCGAAAACAAAATGCCTACCCTGCTAGAAAAGATGAAAACCAAAGACAACGAGGATAACGAAGAGGTGATCGCCGCCATCGCCGCAGCGATACAAAGGGTAAAAGACGCTAGAAAATTTAAAGAGGAACACGCGAATGAATGATTTTTTCGATAGTTTAAAGGATATAAAAAAAGAGCTGCAAAAAGAGCAAAATGCAAATTTGAGCTCAAATTCAGCCGCCAAAAATGTCGCAAAGCAAAATTTAAAGCCTGAGCCAAAAACTTTCAGCAAAGAAGAAGCCATCGCGCACAAAGAGCAAAATTTGCGTGACGAGTTTCTAGCCTACGTCAAGGACGCGGATATCAAAAAGTGCTAGTCGTGCCGTTTTCCACCTTGCCTAGCCCCTGCCCCTACCTCAAGGACAGGGACTCGCGCATGGAGTATCGCTACATAGACGGCTGCGACTTTGCCGTAAACGACGCTCTAGCTAGGCGCGGCTTTAGGCGCTTTGGCAAATATTTCTCCAAGCCAAACTGCGCGGGTTGTCGCGAGTGCGTAAATATCAGGGTCGATGCGCTAAATTTTAAATTTAATAAATCCGCCCGCCGTACGATACGCAAAAACGAAAACACCAAAATCATCCTCACAAAGCCGCTCATAGACGACGCGCACGTGGCGTTATACAAAAAATATCATAAATTTATGCAGCAAAAGCGCGAGTGGAAGTACTACGAGCTGGACTTTCGCCGCTACTATGAGCTCTACGTCGCAGGGCATGCGGAGTTTGGCAAGGAGATTGCGTATTTTGCCGGCGGCCGGCTCATCGGCGTCGATCTCGTCGATATCCTTAGCGACGGTATCTCGGCGGTTTATTGCTATTACGACCCGGATTTTGCAGATCTTAGCATCGGTAGATACTCGCTCTATCAGCAAATTTTATTAGCCAGGCAGCTAAATTTGCGCTGGATATATCTAGGCTACTACGTCAAAGACTGCCCTAGCCTAGCCTACAAGGCCGACTACAAGCCCTACGAGCGTCTGTGCGAATACGTCGCGCTAGACGAAACGCCCGTGTGGGAAAAAGCGGAATAAAAAATGCTTTCAAGTGCGTTTTATAAAGGCAAAATTTGATAAAAGTAAGTCAAAATCTAGAATCACTAAGCATAGAAACATCAGACGCCGATCTGTTTTTCGAGCTACAAGCGCTCATAAAGCGAAACTTCGCCAAGACGCTGGGGCAAAAAGGCAAAGTGATGTCGTTTTACGACGAAAATGAGAAGGTTCAGCGCAAATATTTCGTCAAATTTCTAAAAAAACTTTGCCAAAGATACGAGCTAAAAAACGTGAATCTAAACTTCGCCGAGTATAAAACCATCAAACTCCACTACATCCAACCAAACTCGCTCAAAGCCATGGTTTTCGTCGATGTCGCCTTCGTGCGGGGCGGCGCGATATTTAGCTTCGATCGCTCAAATGAAGCCTTCATCTCGCACATAATTAGAGGCTTTGAGTCAAAGCAAATTTTATCCGCCGAGGGTCAAATCGTCCTAAATATCGCAAATTTGGGCGAGTGCGAGCGTCTAGAGGAGCTATTTAACAAAAGCGAATATATGAAATTTTCGATCATCTTTAACTATAACGAAGAGGAATTTGAAAATTTTAAAAAACAAATCAAAATCTGCGCCAAGAAAAACGAGGCCAAATTTGCTGCTCTTGCTAGCCTTTTCGAGGATCATTTTACGGTGCTTGGATGCGATAAAAACGATAGCTTCGAGGATGTGCGAAACCGCTATCTGGAGCTAGTTAAAGCCTATCACCCCGACTTTCACGCCGCGCTTAGCCCCGAGCTTTTGGACGAATACAAAATGCAGTTTCAGCGTATCCAAAACGCTTATGAGAGCTTGAAGCCTTATTTTAAAGAGCTTGAGTCGGGAGCGGTGGAATAAGATTTAAATTTAGACTTTAGCATAAAAAATGTAATTTAGTAACCGTTTAATTGTACCCTGAAAAATCACGCAAACTATAGCCGTAATTAACGCATAAGGACCTATAAATAACATCAAAATCAAAGAAATAATAAGATTAAAAACGTAAAAGTAACTATCGCCGTTGCTATCGTCGAAAAATATATCTATAGGCGTTATTTCAATATTTTGATCGCAAGGAATAAGCCTTAAACAGCGAAATAACCAAAAAATCGGTATAGCCAAAATCACACCGAAAAATAAACCTCTCATGATGTTGTCCATGCCGGGAGCGATGCCCTCAATCAAATAAGTACTCGCAATGCCTAAAAATAGGACAAAAATGATAAAAAATATGCGCTTCATATGGATATTTTAAATTTTCTAGACTTAAAAATCAAGAGAAATACGATACTAGCCCCGCCAAACCCCCAGCTTAAATTTAAAATTTACGTTCAAATTTGCTTCGCACTTGGCAAATTTGACCCACTCCAAGCGTCAAATTTTACTTACCGGATTGCAGCAGATAGGTCTTTTTGCGCTCGCTGGAGCTACCGATATTTAGCGCGAGCCGGTACTTGGTTATCGTGCGGCGGACGACCTCGACGTTAAATTCCTTCTTTATAAACTCCAAAATTTTTAGATCGCTAAGCGGCTTGGCGGGATTTTCGTTGCGGACAAGATTTGCCACGAAGTCCTTGATGGCCTTGTTTGAGACGTCATCGTCGATCGCGGCGGAGAAAAAGCTCTTTATAGGCACGAGCCCGCGCGAGCACTCGAGGTATTTGTTTGAGATACCGCGCGAGATGGTCGATGGGTTTCGCCCTAGATCCTCGGCGATGTCCTTTAGGCGCATAGGTTTGATGTCGCCGCCAAAAAAGTAATCATACTGATACTCCACTAGCATGAGGGCGATCTTTCGCAGCGTGGCTTTTCGCATGTCAAGCGCGTCTATGAGGTCTTTAGCTTCCTTTACGCGCGAGGCGACGAAGCTTTCTTTTTCGTCAAGCCCCTCGACGTCGATGACGATCTCTGGGTAAAAATCGTCGTTGATGCGCACCTCGATACCGCCCGAGCTCGTGTCGATGACGATGTCTGGGATGATCGCCGCAGCCTCGCTCATATACTCGATCGCGGGCGGATTTTTTAGCCTCTTGATGACGGCGAGCGCTTCATTATAGAGCGGGATTTTGCGCATTTGGGAGAGATTTTCGAAATTTAACGCAAGCTTTTTAGCGCTTTCAAAGAGCTTCTCGTCCAAATTTAGCTCCTCAAGCTGAAACAAAAAGCTCTCCTTGTAGTCCTTTGCACCGATGCCTGCGGGCTCAAGGTAGGCAAAGCGCTTGCGCACCGACTCGATCTCCGCCTCGCTAAATTCGTCAAAGACTTCAGGCTCGTAGTAGCCCTCCTCGTTTATGCACTCGATGATTTTCATCGCGATTTTTTGGGATTTTTCGGTTGGAAACAGCGGCTTATCTATCTGCTCGATTAGCTTGTCGTAGAGCCCGGTTTTAGCCACGCTAAAGCTTTCGATACTATCAGTTACGCTATTTTTTGATATTTCTTTGAAGAAATTTTTATCTTTTTTGGATGGCGCGGCGCTTGGTAGCTCGCTTAAATTTCGCTGCTGCACGCTAGCGAACGGATTATCCGCTAAAAACGGCTCAAGCGTCTCCTTTAGCTCCTCGACGCTGCTGCTTAGTATCGGCAGCCACGAGCGCAACGTGTGCGAGAGCTTATTTTTGGGAGCTTGAGTTTGCTTTAGCATTATTCTACAAATTTAAACTCTTCGCCCAGATAGTGGGTGCGTACGAGTTTGTTGTTCGCGACTTCGTTCGCGCTGCCACTAGCTAGCAGGCTACCGTCCTTGATGACGTAGGCTCGGTCGCAGATGGCTAGCGTCTCGCGGACGTTGTGATCGGTGATGAGCACGCCGATGCCAAGCTTCTTTAGGTCGCGAACGATACCTTGTATATCGCTAACGGCGATCGGATCAACGCCGGCAAAAGGCTCATCCAGAAGCAAAAATTTAGGCGTGATAATGAGGCTTCTAGCGATCTCGCAGCGTCTGCGCTCGCCGCCGCTTAGGCTCACGCCCTTTCGCAGGCGTATCGGCTCGATATTTAGCAAATTTAGCATCTCATTTACTTTTTTCTCGCGGACGGCTTCGTCTTTATATAATATCTCGGCGCCGAGCAGTAAATTTTCCTCGACGGAGAGGTCTTTAAATATACTTGATTCTTGCGGCAGATAGCCGATACCCATATGCGCACGCTTGTGTAGCGGCACCTTCGTCACGTCCGCGCCGTCTAAAAACACGCTACCGCTAGAGGGCGAGATGAGCCCGCATATCATATAAAACGTCGTCGTTTTACCCGCGCCGTTTGGACCTAGCAGCCCTACTACCTCGCCGCTTTTGACCTCTAGCGAGATACCTTTTATGATGTTTGTTTTTTTGATAGTTTTTTGTAAATCTTTAACTTCTAATTTATGCACCGTAAACCTCGTATTTTCGCCCTTTTTGGCTAGGCGAGATGACTACCTTGACGCACTTTTCGCCCAAATTTTCTAGCGCCTTTTCCAGTCGCTCGTCGCCCCACTCTACCAGGTGAAGCCCCTCCTCTAGCAAATTTTCAAAAAGTCCGTTTTGTAAAATCGCGTCAAGTCCGTTTTGATAGATATCGTAGTGATAAATTTTATCTCCATAGCTTTGCATGACCGAAAACGTGGGCGAAGTAACCTCCGTATCGATGCCGCGAGCCTTTACGATGGCTTTAACTAACGTCGTTTTGCCGCTAGCTAAATTTCCCTGCAAGATAACGACGCCGCTTTGGGGTAAAATTTTTACTACCTCGTCAAGCTCACCTAGTCCCAAATTTAGCTCTATCATAGCTCTTTTACGTATAGCGCTTGGGCTGATTTTGGGATACTTTTGGTCTCCGGGATCGCTAGCACTTCGTAGCGCGCCTCTCTCGTTAAAAATTTGATCGTAATCACGTCGCCGATCTTGACCTCTTTAGCCGGTTTAGCAACGACGCCGTTTACGCTTACGACGCCGCTTTTGCACATATCTTCGCTGACTGCGCGCCTTTTTGTTATATTTACGGTATTTAAAAACTTATCTACTCTCATGGCGGCGATTTTAGCCAAATTTGGCTTAAATTTTTAATTCCTCGCCGCCGCATATTAAATTTAATGTAAATTTGACGTTTAGCGCACGCGTTTTTAGCGGAGATATTTATAACAAATTAATCAAATTTGGCTAAAATACGCGTCATCTCAATATAAAGGATAGAGAATGAAAAAAGATGTGAAAAAAGTCGTTCTCGCCTATTCGGGCGGACTTGATACAAGCATTATTTTAAAATGGCTGCAAGACGAGTATAAATGCGAAGTGGTGACCTTTACTGCCGATATCGGTCAGGGCGAGGAGCTAGAACCCGCACGCCAAAAAGCGCTGGAGCTTGGCATAAAACCCGAAAATATATTTATAGAGGATTTAAAAGAGGAATTTGTGCGAGATTTTGTATTTCCGATGTTTAGAGCAAATGCCGTTTATGAGGGCGAATACCTACTAGGTACCTCGATAGCTCGCCCGCTGATAGCTAAAAAACAAGCCGAAATCGCCGCCAAAGTAGGCGCCGACGGCGTAAGCCACGGAGCAACCGGCAAAGGCAACGACCAAGTGCGCTTTGAGCTAGGCTACTACGCGCTGGGAGATAACCTAACCATCATCGCTCCTTGGCGCGAGTGGGATCTAAACAGCCGCGAAAAGCTACTAAAATACGCCAAAAAAAACGGCATCAAGATAGAAAAGAAACCGGGCAAAAGCCCCTACTCTATGGACGCAAATTTGCTCCACATCAGCTACGAGGGTCTAGTGCTTGAAAACCCTGCTCACACTCCAGAAGCTGATATGTGGCGCTGGACGGTAAGTCCAAAAGACGCGCCAAACGAAAGCGAAATAATAGAAATCGGCTACGAAAAAGGCGATCCCGTTAGCATAAACGGTAAAAAAATGAGTCCAGCGACGCTACTAGCCGAGCTAAACCGCCTAGGCGCAAAGCACGGTATCGGCAGGCTCGACCTCGTCGAAAACCGCTCGGTCGGCATGAAAAGTCGCGGTTGCTACGAAACTCCGGGCGGTACGATAATGCTAAAAGCTCACCGCGCGATCGAGAGTATCACGCTAGACCGCGGCGCGGCACACCTAAAAGACGAGCTGATGCCTCGCTACGCCGAGCTCATCTATAACGGCTACTGGTGGTCGCCTGAGCGTATCATGCTACAAGCGCTCATCGACAAGAGCCAAGAGAACGTAAACGGCACGGTCAAAGTCGAGCTCTACAAAGGCAACGTCATCGTGTTAGGACGCGATAGCAAAACGGACAATCTCTTTAGCGAGGCGTTTTGTACGTTTGAAGAGGACAGCGTGTTTGATCAAAAAGACGCAAACGGATTTATCAAGCTAAACGCGCTTAGATTTATCATCGGGCGCAAAAACGGACGCAAATTTAACTAAATAAAGGACAAAAATGAAAGTACTACTAATAAAAGACGTAAAATCGCTCGGGAAAGCCGGCGAAATCAAAGAGGTAAAAGAAGGCTACGGAAATAACTTCCTAATCGGAAAAGGCTTTGCTAAAGCTGCGACTCCCGATGTTTTGCGCCAGTACGAAGCCGAGCAAAAACGTAAGGCCGAAGAGCTAAAATACGAGATCGCAAATATAGAAAAGCTAAAATCCGAGATCGAAAAAATCACGCTCAAGGTTAAAAAGCCGCTCGGAGCAAACGGCGCGCTATTTGGCGCAGTGACGAAGGATGAAATTTCAGAAGCTTTAGAAAAAAATCATCATTTGGTCGTAGATAAAAAGGCGTTTGATTTCGCGCACACTATAAAAGCGACAGGTATCTACGAAGTGGACGTCAAACTCGGCCATGCCGTGCGCGCTACGCTAAAACTAGACGTCGAGGGCGAATAAATGTTTCACGCGACTACCATTTTAGCCTACAAAGGCAAGAACAAATCAGTCATCGGCGGCGACGGACAGGTGAGCTTTGGCAACACGGTGCTAAAAGGCAATGCGGTAAAAATCCGCAAAATCCACGGCGGCAAGGTCCTGGCGGGTTTTGCCGGCAGCACCGCCGATGCGTTTAATCTCTTTGATATGTTTGAAAACAATCTTGAGCACGCCAAAGGTGACCTGCTAAAAGCGGTGATCGAATTTAGCAAAGAGTGGCGCAAGGATAAATATCTGCGCAAGCTAGAAGCTATGATGCTAGTGCTTGATAGAGAGAAAATTTTCCTTTTGAGCGGAACTGGAGACGTCGTAGAGCCAGAGGACGGCAAAATAGCCGCTATCGGAAGCGGCGGCAACTTCGCCCTATCCGCTGCCCGCGCACTTGATAAATTTGCCCAGATCGACGAAGAGGAGCTCGTAAAAGAAAGCCTAAAGATCGCTGGCGAAATTTGCATTTATACAAACACGAACATAAAAACCTACGTTTTAGAATAGAGGAAAGATGAATTTAACCCCAAAAGAGATAGTGAAATTTTTAGACGATTACGTCATCGGGCAAAAGGACGCCAAAAAGATCATCGCCATCGCGCTGCGAAACCGTTACCGCAGGATGAAACTAGATAAAACGATGCAAGATGATATCATGCCAAAAAACATCCTAATGATAGGCTCGACTGGCGTAGGTAAAACAGAGATCGCAAGGCGTTTGTCAAAGATGATGGGCTTGCCGTTTATCAAAGTAGAAGCTAGCAAATACACCGAAGTGGGCTTCGTCGGACGCGACGTTGAAAGTATGGTGCGCGACCTGGCGGCCGCGTCGGTAAATTTGGTTAAAGCCGAACAGCGCGAGAAAAACCGCGAGAAAATCGATGAATACGTAAAAGATAAGATAATAAAAAAGCTCCTGCCGCCTCTACCAACGGGTGCAAGCAAAGAGAAAAAAGCCGACTACGAAAAAAGCTACGAAAAGATGATGAGTAGGCTCGAAAACGGCGATCTAGACGATCTAAGCATCGAGATAGAAGTCGTACAAAATAGCTTTGACGCAGGAGCCAATGTACCGCCCGATATGGCGCAAATGCAAGAGAGCTTCGTCAAAATCATCGGCCTAAGCAACAAAACCGTCAAAAAAGAGATGAAGGTAAAAGATGCCAAAGAAGCGCTCAAAAACGAAGCTAGCGATAAAATTTTAGATATGGAGAGCATCAAAACCGAAGCCGTGCGAAGAGCCGAGAACGAAGGCATAATCTTTATCGACGAGATCGATAAGGTCGCAGTAAGCTCCGGAAACTCGGGCAGGCAAGATCCGAGCAAAGAAGGAGTACAGCGCGACTTGCTACCTATCGTGGAGGGCTCGACGGTGACGACCAAATTTGGCGCCATAAAGACCGACCATATCCTTTTTATCGCTGCGGGAGCTTTTCACATCAGCAAGCCAAGCGATCTAATTCCGGAGCTTCAGGGGCGTTTTCCGCTGCGAGTCGAGCTTGATAGTTTAGATGAAAATGCGTTGTATCAAATTTTAACTCAGCCTAAAAATTCGCTACTCAAACAGTACGAAGCGCTTTTAAAGACCGAAAACGTGGAGCTTAAATTTACGGATGATGCCATAAAAGCTATCGCAAAAATCGCTCAAAACGCCAACGAAAAAATGGAAGATATCGGCGCCAGACGCTTACACACCGTGATCGAGCGTGTGATCGAGGATATCAGCTTTGAGGCCAACGAGCACGGCGGCGAAACGGTAGAAGTAGACAAAGCCCTCGTAGAAAAGCGCCTATCAGACGTCGTCGAGGACCAGGATCTAGCGAGATATATCTTATGAAATCAGGCTTTGTAAGCATCATTGGTCGCACGAATGCAGGCAAAAGCTCGCTTTTAAATTTTTTGCTTGATGCGAAGATCACCATCGTCTCGCACAAGCAAAACGCCACGAGGCGCAAGATCAGCGGCATCGTGATGAACGGCGAGGATCAGATCGTTTTTACCGATACGCCGGGGCTTCACGAAAGCAACAAGACGCTAAATAAACTAATGATAAACGAAGCGATAAAATCGATGGGCGACTGCGAAGCGATCGTGTTTTTGGCGCCCATTCACGACGGCATATACGACTACGTCAAATTTTTAAATTTAAATCCACAAAAACCACATATCTTGGTGCTCACCAAGGTTGACGAAGTCTCAAACGCCAAAGCGCTTGAAAAAATCGCGCAATATCAAAAATTTCAAGATAAATTTACAGCGCTTTTGCCTTTTAGCGTCAAAAAGCAAACCTATAAAAAGCCGCTTTTGGATGAAATTTGCAAGCTTTTGCCAGAACACGAGTATTTTTACGATCCGGAATTCTTAACGCCGACAAACGAGAAGGAAATTTTTCGTGAATTTATCCTAGAGGCACTCTATGATAATCTAAGCGACGAGATCCCCTACTCTACCGACGTGCTCATAGATAAAGTCAAAGAAAAACCAGATATAACTGAAATTTATGCCACCATAATCACCGAACGCGAGATGCATAAATCTATGATTATCGGAAAAAATGGTCAAACTATCAAAAGAATCGGGATAAATTCAAGAAAGTTAATATCAAATTTTACCGGTCAAAAAATCCTCGTAAAGCTCGTTGTAGTCGTCAAAAAAGACTGGCGCAAAGACGAAAAAACTATAAAAAGCTTGAATATTTTATAAATAATTATTAAGTCATATATTTTTATGGTATAATAAATGCGGCAAGTTGCCCAGTATAGGGCAAAACTAACTTAGAATTTGAAGTTTATATTGAAGGATGCTTAAAAATGGCAAAAAATAAAAATGAAGTAGCAAACATAGTAACACATGATCCGTATTTGCAAACTTCATATGCCTTTTCAGGTAATAAAATTTCCCAAATAGACCTAAGCAAAGCAAATAAAAATAGTTTTTTTATGTCGTATATCAAATATAAAGATATCATGTCGGGTAGTGTAGAAATACCGCTATCAACAGACGAGGATGATATATCAAATTTAATAACAATCAAGGTTTATGAGCAGTTTGGTCTAGATCCGTCTTCTGAGTATAAAATTGTGTATAACGAAACTTTAGGCATATCGTCTGAAACTAAAATTTTTAACGTATTTATATCTGACATTTTATCAACCGATCAATTATTCGCTTTGGCTCTTAAAAAAATTCCATATATAGACTATGTGGTGGCCGCCCCGCTAATGTTTCATGCGCTTTATAAAAAAAATATGCTTTCAGCCCAAAATACCGATGCTTTCGTGGTGTTGCAGGATGATGATGCTTTTATAGCTATTTATCAAAGTGGAGAGTATGTTCAATCAAGACCGCTTAGGTATTCAATAAAAAATATTAGCGAGAAATTTGCTACTTTAAGCGGCGATAAGCTAAATGATAATGTTTTTTTAAATATCATAAAAAATGGAACAAATACTCAAGATGATAGAAGTAGGGATTTTATAGTTGAAATATTTGATGAGATTTCCTATTACATAGGAGATTTAATAAATAGCTTAAGTCGCTTTGTGGGATCAAATGTTTCAAATATAAATTTAGTAACTGACGTAAAAATGGGTAATTTTGCAGAATTTATACAAGAAAAAGTAAGTATACCCACTAATTACCTTGATCTAAATATTGCCATAAATTCAAAAGAAGTTGAAGTTGATAATATTCACAATATTATGGCAATCAATTCACAATATTACAAAGAAACACAAGAAAACGATTTTAACTTTTCCAATTTTCTGCGACCACTACCACTATTTCAACGCAATAGCGGTAAATTAATACTATATACACTACTTGGGCTACTAATTGGATTACTATATCCATTGTATCTTTATGTGTCAGGAATTATTACCGACGTAGACACTGCTGATAAAAAAAGCGAATATGAAATCAATAATGCTGATAAAATAAGGATAGAAGGGGCAATAGCAGCCCTTGAACAACAAATTTCAGGTGTATCAAAATCTATCGAGGAAGAACAAGTTGTAATTGATTTTAGAAAAAACACTATTAAAGAAATTTATGACAAAAAAGTTAGCTATCCAATGAAAGGCGTTGTGTTGTTTGAACTCAGTAATTTAATAAACAACAAGGACATACAAACCGCAAAGATAAATAACTCAAATAGAGATATGAAAGTTACGCTAATAAGTAAAGATGAAAAAAAATTAACGGAGTTGATGCAAAATATAAATACCTCCGATAAATACTCTATATTAACAAAAGAAATTTTATTAGATAAAAAATATGGGGCGCCCTCATATGAAACAAATGTTACTATAAAGATTAAATGATGAAAAAAGATAATACACTCACAAAAATCGATAACTATTTTGATGAAAAGAAACCAAGCGAAGTTACAATTATGCTATTTGCCGCCCTTGTCTTGTCTGCCGTGATAGTATACTATGGGATTATACCGTATGTACAAGATTACTATGATGAATCCATAAGGGAAAATGATCGAATAACCCAGGATCTAAATAAGGTAAACTCTTATTTGAGTACCGTTAGCCAAGGTGACGATAGAAATTTTATGATAAATAAAAAACAAAATGAGTTATTACAACAGCAAAATAAGCTTGCCGATGCCCAAAACATGAATCAATATTTTGATAATAAGTTAAAAGAGCTATCATATCTAATTTTTAACGAACAGAGTTGGGCTGATTTTTTAGATAATTTAGCATTTTTAGCAAATAAGAATAATGTTAAAATAACAAAAATCATAAATACCTTTAAAGAACCCAATGCGCAGAAAATAGAGCAAGTACTTGATGTAAATATATCTGTCGACGGTGATTATAGGGATATCGTAAGCTATATAAATGCTATTGAAGAATCAAAATTGGTAGTAGATGTGAATAATATAGATATAAATTCTACCAATGGTAAACTAAAAGGGAATATGGGAATTTACATATGGGGGATGAAATATCAATGAGATCTTATACTTTGTTTTTTTTAGCGATATTTTGCTCTATATCCATGGCGGATAATTCTCAAGAAGAGATAGAGCATTATAATCAGTTATTCGGCGCGATAAATGAGCAACGCAAAGGCTTAAATGAATCCGAACTAAAAACCATATCCGATCCTTTCTTAAAAACAAAAGCCGTTAGCATTGAAAATAACAATAATGTTTCGGATAATCAAACTTTTGATTTGCAAGCAATATTTAGCAATAAAGCTAAAATTAGCGGACATTGGTATCGAGTAAAAGATCTCATTGATATTTCATCCCCCATATGTAAATTCCCA
>NZ_CALIAV010000091.1 GCF_938045625.1 uncultured Campylobacter sp. | reverse complement strand
CCGCTCTGTGCCGTCTGCTCGTGGCTCTAACCTACGAAAAGGACGAAAAGCTCGTGCGTCTGGGCCCGCAAACCAGCATAAATCTCGCCAAAGAAAAGATCTACAAAAACGGCGAGGAGATCTATCTATCCTTTTTGCAAAACAAGCTCTTTTGGCTCTTTGCGTACAACCTAAACAAACTCGTGAGCTACGAGATGATCGAGGAGTTCGTCTACGAGGGCGAGCTGCCTAGCAAGGGTGCGATACAAAACGTCGTGCTGAGGCTGAAGCGGGAGCTGGGAGTTAAATTTAAAAATATCAGTGAAAGCGGATACATCTTACTAAGCGGCGATCAAATTTAACTTTGCGGCTTGTCTTTTTCCTTTATGCTTCGTTGTAAATTTCGCCGAAGCTCGGTTACATACTATATGTATGCGCTCTCGCTCGACTCATTTCCGCCTCGCCTAAAGAAAAAATACCGCGCCTTATTACTTTATGTTCAAATTTGAGTCGCCGAGACCCGCACCTTGAAAACGTTAAATTTGTAAATTTAGTAAGCTATGAAATAAATATTCCAGACGGATTGTGTGTAGTTTAAATAGTTTTTGATTAGGCGTGACGGGAGCATACATATAGTATGTGACCGAGCGCCTTAATCAAAAACTACTTTTAAAATCCGTCAAGCGCGTGGGAATCCAAAATTTAAATTTGATTGATTTCACTACTGCGGGCATTATACACAAACCAGCTCAAAATCATAACCAAACAAAACGCTCCAAACACCGCAAAAAACGCAAAATTCGCCCATGCGTAAATTTTGGTAAATCCAGCCTCGTTTGTCGCACTAAAATCAGGCGCAAAAAAGCTCGGGCAAATTTCATTTAGCGGTAGCGCAAAAGGAAAACCAATCTCGCTAACGCCGCTAAAGTCGCTCATGGAGTAATCAAGCCCAAATATCACGCCCAGAAAAATCAGGAAAAATCCAGCCAGCTTGACGCCAAAAACCTTAGGCGCGCACATCGCCACACACACGCCAAACGTAGCAAACAGCGTCGCAAAACGCAGCTTCACAACAAGCGCGTCCGCAACCGCGCCGCCCAAAAACAGCTCGCACAGGATAAATTTGATCGCCAAAACGGTGAGCAACGCCGCCCAAAACGCCCGCCTTCGCTGCAAGTTATACACAAAGCAGACAAAGCCCTTGTTTTCGATATTGTAGTCCATTATTTTGCTAGCAGCTCCTTGACCGCCGCCGCCATCGCGTCTACCGAGCCGATCGCTTTCACGTTTATCAGGTATTTGCCGCCGACCACGTATGCGGGCACGCCCTGAATCTTCGCCACGTCGTAGCTATCGTCCCACGCTTTTAAAATTTCTTGCGCGCGCTCGCTAGCTAGAGCCTTGTCGTAGTCCGCATCGCTCACGCCTGCTGCGCTAAGAGCCGTCTGGATAAATCTCGCCTTGTCCTTGCCGCCATTAAAATCATCGTCCTTGTCGTGAGTAGCCTTGTAGATCGCAAATTTGGCCTTTTTAAATTTAGACTTGTCGCTAAGCAAACTAACGTCGCTAGCCTCGTCCAAAACGATCATCGCAGCAAAAATTTTGCTCGCCGTTTCGCCGAGCTTGCCCTTGGTTTTTAGGTGATACGGGATAAATTTGACTCCGTCTAGCTCGCTAAATAGCTTTGGCGTGACGCTTCGGTCAAATTTGTAGCAGTGGACGCACTCGTAGCTAAAAACCTTTACGACGCTATCTTTTGGTACGTTTAGCGGCTTTTCTAGCACTTGATAGTCCGTGCCCTCCTCCAGCGCGTTTGCACTGACGCCGAGCAAGCAAACGGCGGCTAAAATTCGTATAAATTTAGAAAGCATTTTCATCAAATTCCTTTGCGGTAAATTTTAAAGATTGTATAAAATAAAGGGTAAATTTGAGATTAAGCGAGCTAAACTCGGCAAATTTGACGGGTTAAATTTAAACAAAGCGGCGAGTCAAATTTCATTTCAAATTTAGCCCGCCGCGCAAATTTTAAATTTAACTCCAGCGATCGCAGTAAATTTAACTCGCCGCAAAATCCCAAATCCAGCCGCGCGCCCTATTTTGACGGTGGCTAGAAAAACTAAACCGGAAAAGGCTAAATTTAATAGTTAAAGATATTTGGATCGATCACCATCGCGCGGTAGGCCACGTCGTCTCTAGACGCGGACTCCACGTCCATTTCAAATTTGATGTCGTTTGTTTTCGGATCGATCTCCACGAGCACCATTTTGATCGTCTTATCGGGCTTTAGCAGATAGACGTTCGAGCTTGAGATAAAATACGTGCTTTTATCCTTTTGCCACTCCACGACGCTCGTAACCGCGCTATAGAAGTCAAATCCGCGCTCCTTGCCAAACTCCCACGTCTGCT
>NZ_CALIAV010000090.1 GCF_938045625.1 uncultured Campylobacter sp. | reverse complement strand
ATTTTTTGATAAATTCCTCGTCGTAGAGGTTGTTCGTAAACAGATAATGGCACATGCCGATGATTAGCGCAGTGTCGGTATTTGGGCGCACGATGATGTTTTCGCTGCCGTAGTAGCGCGCGGTGTCGTTTACCATGACGTTTACGCTATAAGTTTTGATGTCCGATTTTTTGAGCTCCTGCATGCCTACGTAGCCGTCGTGAGTCGGAGGGACGGATGAGATTTGATTGGTTACGATAGGATCGGTACCCCAAAATACTACGTTTTTAGCGTTTTTGACGATGGCTTTCCACTTCGTCGGAGCGTCGTAAACCGCGCTACCGCCTAGCACGTGGGGCATGATGACTAGACCCGCTCCGGTCGAATAATCGCCGCTTTCTTCTACGTAGCCGCCGAGCACTTTTAGCATCCTGTGCGCGACCGTACGTCCCCAGCTGACCTTACCGCTGCCGCCCCACCAGTAGCACTCGCCATATATCGCCTCGGCGCCGTATTTGTCGAAGTTTTCTTTTAGGGCTTTGGCCGCTAGATCAAGCGCGACGTCCCAGCTAACGCGCACGAATTCGTCTTTGCCGCGCAGTTCGCTCTTTGCCGCGCCTTTTGCTTTTAGATAGCTTTTGCGCACCATCGGATAGAGCACGCGGTTTTCGTTCTGCACGGAGTCAGGCAGGCTGTAGTTCATCGTATTTGGAAATTTATCGCCCTCAAATTCGCTAACCGAAACGATCTGCGATGAGTTTAAATTTGCCCAAAACGTACCGAATCTGTTTGCGCCAAACACCTTTTTGTTATCAAAAATCGTCTGTTTGACGCCCTCTATCCTACTAGCCTGCGCAGCCGTAGCCGCCAAGGCCGAAAATTTGATGAAATCTCGTCTTTTCATCGGTTTCTCCCTTATTTACTTTTTGCAGGAGCAAAGCCCTGCCGTGAGCGGAAGTATACGTACTCCCTGTACTCGCCCAAACTACGCCTATGCTTGTGGCATCTATGCGATCAGGCAACTTTTTCCCTTATTTGCTTTTTAAAACCCATATTTTATTTAGTCACGCTCGCCAATCTCTTAATAACGTGGTTGTGCGGCGAGCAAAATGCAGGCAAATTTAAGCTAGCAGCATCAAATTTGCCGTTTAAAAAATCAAATTTAAAGAACAAACGTCGCTAAATTTTACATTTTAAACGACAGGCAAATTTGATCCGCGCAAAGCCCTATTCTACCGCTTTTGCGTTATGCTGCAGGTATTTTACTATCAAATTTAGCTCCGTCTCCTCCAGCGCGACGTAGTTCGTATCGATCATCGACTGTAAATTTGCCGGCCACTGAGCCGCCGTAAAGCTGTTTGGCTCGTGCAAGCGGTGACACGCCGAGCAGGTCTCCTCGTACTTTTGCTGGGCTTGTTTATATAGCGCGTTTGCGTCGCTACCCAGCGCGTCTGCGGCGACCTCGTACGTGCCCTCGACCTCATACCAAAGCTCGCCGTAGTCGTCCTCGACCTCTTTTATTTTCTTAAAATTCGCCTCGCTCTCGGCATCAAAAACCGTGAAAATCTCGGCATTTTTGACGCTTCGCTGTATCTGAGCCAGGTAGTTTGCCGAAACGGCGCCTTTTACCTTGATTTTAGCCTTTGCGCCGTCTTTGGAGACAACCTCGACCGGCGTTAAAACCTCGATCTTGCCGACCTTTTTACCGCCTAGCGATATATCGGTCGTCTTTGTCAAAACCTCGGCGTTTAAGCCTATCGCCGCCGCACAGGCCGCGATCAAAACGAATTTAAAACTTTTCATCGCACTTCCTTAAGAAAAATTATTAATGTAATTTTATAAATTTACGGCTTAAAATTACATCGCTATATTTTATTACGAAGCGGGTTTTGTATATTAAAAGAGTAAAATTTGAAGCAAGAAAGCGGCAAACTAGCCAAATTTGAGATTTGTCTAATGCCGCGAGAGTAAAAGCCGCACAAGCGGCGGCTAAATTTAAAAATCAATCAGTGCTTTTTAAGCCCCATCGCAGCGACGTCTAGCGCGATCTCTTCGTTGTTTATCGTAATTAGCCCGCGCTCCAAAATTTTGCTTGCGATCGCGTGCGCCTCATCAAGCGAGTGCATTTTGTACGTGCCACACTGGTACTTGTTTAGCTCGGGGATGTCTTCTTGGTTTTTGACGCCTAGGATATCCTTCATCGACGCCGTCCACGCAGCCTTAACCGCCTCCTCGCTCGGCACGCCGATCACGCTCATATAAAAGCCCGTCCTGCACCCCATCGGCGAGATATCGATGATTTCAACCCCCTTGCCGTTTAAATGATCTCGCATAAAGCCCGCAAATAGGTGCTCTAGCGTGTGCGTGCCTTTTTCTGGCAAGATTTCCTCGTTTGGCTTGCAAAAACGCAAGTCAAACACGCTTATATCATCGCCCTTTGGCGTTTTCATCGTCTTTGCCAGGCGCACGCCGGGCGCGTTCATCCTCACGTGATCGACGCAAAAACTATCTAGTAGAGGCATACTTTCTCCTTATTTTTAGCTAAATTCGGCGTGATTTTAGCTAAATTTTTATTAGCCATGGCTTGATTTAAATTTGCATTTACGCAAATTTACTAAGCCGATAGCCAAAAAACGCAACCGCAAAAGTGGCTACTTTAGCTAAATTTATACGACCGACTATTTATTCGTATGCCAAAATGCTAGCGAGCCCGGATTCATAGGATCTTGAGAGAGTCCGATATCAGCGATCGCATCGTCTATAGCGATAACGTTTCGTCTTGCAGCATTAAAGAAAGTCTCGGCAAAATTTACATTCCAACCTTGAGTTTTAAAAAACCCTCTTTGTCTTTCGCTAACGGCGTCGTTTGCTCCTTCTATCTGAAATCCAAACGGCTCTAGATGAGCGCAGCGCACGAAGTCAGCAGCGTTTGCCACTACGTCAAACCAATGCGGCGGGATCTCCTTAACCTGCTCGATAGAGTGGCATGTGAAAACAAAGGCCTTTTTACCCAAATCTAACCCTTCAAGACTAGGCTCTAGGTGATTAAAATGGAAAAACTTAGCATTCATTTTAGGCGTCGCGGCGGCTAGTTTGCTAGCGATTTCCACCCCACTTTGCGTAAATTCTCCGCCAAAATACCGCACATCCGTCGGCCCGCCTCTATAAAAAATTTCAATCAAATTTCGACCGTATCCGCAGCCAAGCTCCACGATACTATCATACGGCCCGGTTTCGTCGATGATATCGATCAGCATATCATAGAAGTTAAACGACGAGTGAAAAGGTACGATTAGCTCAGCCCCCTGTCTAGTGCTAAGCCTGGCAATCGGGATTTCGACGAATCTTAAAACATTCGTGCTAAAAAGCTTTCGCTTCTCCCAAACCATTTCGTTTGTAACGTTATCCAAACTTAGCTCACTTAGCCGCTCTTTTTTTTCCAGCATTTTTACGGCTTGATAGCTATTGAGTCCGTTTTTTAGGCACTCGTCCATAAATTTAGCCCTTGTCGCCCATGCTTTTTCATAAAAATTTTGCCAATACTCCTCTTGATACGCCATATTTTCTCCTAAATTTAAAAAATAAATTTAATTCTACCTTTAAGATTTTAAAGAAAACTGAAATTTAAAAGATTCGATTTTAGTGATTAGATTGAGTTTGTTTGGGGTTAAAAATCGGGCAAAAAGCCCGACTAAAAGTATTAAATTTTAAGCAAAATGAGGTTTGATCTGCTCTATCCAAGCGCTGATTCTAGGCTCGGTTTTTTCGCTTTCGTTGTCCGCATCAAGTGGCAGACCGACGAATTTACCGTCTCTTACGGCTTCTGATTCGTCAAATTTATATCCATCCACAGATACTGCGCCAACGACGTTTGCGCCAGCTTTTACGACCTCGTCGTATAGCTTGCCCATCGCGCCGCAAAAGCTATCTGCATAGCTCTCGGCATCGCCCGTGCCAAATATCGCGACTGTCTTTCCGCTAAGCTTTAGTCCGCCAAAATCAAACGCGTCCCAGTCGTCTTGCAAGTCGCCCGTACCCCAGGTTGAAACGCCCAAAATCAGCTTGTCAAAGCCGTTTAGTTTAGTCGCGTCGCAGTTTGCTACGTTTAAAAGCTCGTTTTCTAGCCCTAAATTCTCGGCTAAAAAGCTCGCCGCCTCTTCAGTATTTCCCATACTGCTTCCAAAAATGATACCTATCATTTAAATTTCCTTTAAAAAATATGATGACTTATCGTGTAGGGCACCAGTCGCAGCAATCCGCCGCGTCCGCACTCCCGTCTTACCTCGATGTAGCGCGAGAAATTCGCATTTCTCGGAGCTACGATAAACATCCTGTCAAACTCCCCGCCGTTAAGCGCCTCAAAGCCCCTAGCGATCTCGCAGTTAGCCAGATGAAACCGCTCTTTTGTTATCTCTTTAAAGCAAGGCATAACGCCGAAAAGCTTGCGCCCGCCCTGCTCTGCAAAGATAATCCCGTCTTGAAAATAAACGTTTTTATCAAAATGTTTGGCGCGTATTTTATCATAAACAAACTGAGAAAACATTATGTCTGCGTCAAAACATATTCCGTTTTGGGATTTTAGCATGAGTATAAGCCTCGCGGCCGGGTGCTTGGGTGAGACAGCTAGCGGCGGGACGGCGTCAAATTTGCCTGATTTGTAGGCGCAGATAACGGCGTTTGAGGCGATACAAAAGCTTGAAATTTTACTTCGGCTAGGATTTTTAAAAGCACACAGATCTTCGATGCGCTTTAGAAAAATTTCCTCCAAATTTAAGCCCGAATACGCATAAACTAGAGGGATTTTTAGCTCGCGACCTGCGCAACAGTTGTATAAATTTATAAAAATTCGGGCTTTATTTACCGCGTCAAGCCCTAAAAAAATACTTGGAGTTATTTCTCCAATACCTGATAAAAAGCCGAATTTCATCTATTAGTCTTTTACCTTGCAGCATCCAAATTCCTTATCTAGCCCAAAGACTTTGCAATACTCGCTAAACACGCAGCTGACGCTTCTTTTGGCGCAGACGATCGGGATATTGCGCTTTTTGGCTTGGTTTTTTATCGTTTTCATCGTGTTGTGGTTTAAAAAACTGGTTAACATCACGACGCACTCGGTATCTTGCGGGATCGGTTTGCGATTTACGCGGTTTTCGTTACGCGCGTCCCAGTGCTCGATCGCTTCTGCGCCGAGGTCTTTTAGGACTGCTTTTATAGGCGTTATCTCGTCGGCTCCGATAACTAAAACTGACATTTTGGACTCCTGTTTATTTGATTGTGATTATTATAAAATAGATTAGCTAAAAAATAGCTTAGTTATGATAGTTGTTATCAGTTAAGTGCAAATTTGTAACGCCTACCAAATTTTGCGAGGGAGTTTTAAATTTGACTGCTAAAATTATCTTTTAGGATCAAGAAACGGCGATCAAATTTGACGAATAGGCGACAAGAGCAAAAATGCTCAACGTTTTTGCTCTTAAATTTAGCAGAAGATAAATCAAATTTGGGTTCAAATTTACCCGTCCGACTTTGCCGTCTTATCAAAACCCATCTGCTCCTCGAGCCGCTTAAACTCGTCTGCGTAAATTAGCGCATTATCGACGCACTCAAGCCAAAACTCCAGCGTTCGCGCGTCCTTGCCGAAGTGCTTTTGCAGCAAAGCTTCGACGCTCATCACGCCGCACTCGCGCAAAAACGCCTTGTACGCGCTGATAAATTTATCGCCCGAGCGCGTAAACTCGTCCAGCAAAAACTGCGAAAGCAGGTAGCCGACGGTGTAGGGGTAGTTGTAGATGTATTGATCGGTCTTGTAAAAATGTAGCTTAAAGTACGGCAAAAAGCCCTCCGCATCCTGCGTCGTATCGCCGTAGCGTCCTCGCCACGCCTTTTGCATGAGCTCTTCTATCTGCGCCACGCCGACCGCGCCCTTTTGCCTAGCCTTTAAAAAAGCGATCTCAAAATCAAACCGCACGCCGATGTGTAGCATGAAATTTGCCGCCGATTTTAGCTCCTGCCACAAGATGTCAAAGAGCAAATTTTTATCCGAGCTGTTTTTACGCAGATAGTTTCGCAGCACGGCTTCGTTAAAGGTGCTCGCAGCCTCCGCCAGCGTCATAGGAAACTGCGTGTGCAGCGCGGGCAGATCGCGCATGATCCAGTAGTGCCACGCGTGTCCGAGCTCGTGCGCCTGCTGGATCATATGCGCCTGCGTGCCCATGTAGCTAGAAAAAACGCGCGGCTGCCGAAATTTATCAAATCTCGTATAAAATGCGCCGCCTGCTTTGTTTTCGCGCACCTGCGCCTCGATCCAGTTTTTATCTAGCATCATTTTGATAAACTCAGGTATCTCCCCGCTAACCTCGCCTAGAGCCGCACAGATCGTCTCTATCGCCCGCTCGTAAGTGATCTCCTCCGAGCTAGCAAAAGGAGACGGCGCGAGTAGATCGCGGGCGTAAATTTTGCCCTGCGGAAAATACTTCGCGCGTAGGCTCACGCACTCCCTGATCTTGCCTGATCTCTGATCTAGCGCCGCAAACATCGCCGTTACGGCCTGCTCGCTGATTTTATTTTGCTGCAGGCTAGGCGTGAGGATATCCGTCCCCGCCGCCCTGAATTCACCTAGCCTAAAGCCCTGAAGTAAATTTAAAACGTCGACGTACAGGCTCGCGTGCCTAGCGTAGTGCTCCGCCAGCCCCTCAAACACGCTCTTTCGTAGCGCGGCATCAGGCGAACCCTTTAAAACGCCCGCGCATTTTGAGAGATTGTAGACGCTTTTTACGCCGTTTTTATCACTAGCCTGCACGGCGATGAGGTTGTTTAGATGCCTAAATACGCCGTAAAGCGGAGCGAAACTGCTAGCCGCCGTATCTTCGTAAATTTTACGTTCTTTTGCGTCAAATTTTGCCCGCCAGCTGTTTTTGCGCTCGTCGTAGAGAAATTTTATCCGCGCAAACTCCTGTGTTTGGAGCGCGGTATCAGCGGGATCTAGCTCGTCTATCTTTTCAAAAATGATCTCTTTCGTCCGCTCAAGACGCAAAAACTTTTCCCTGATTTTCGCCTCGGCCGCGCCTGCTCGCTCATCTTTGGTATCGTCGCTTGATTTGCAGCGGCAAAACGCGAGCAAGGAGTTTGCCTCCTCAAAGCCGCGCTCGTACGCGTTTATCAGCAAATTTAACTCGCCGCCAGAGCCTAGCAGCCTCTCTATCTCGCCTAAAATTTCGTCCAAATTTGACAGCGCGTCCGTAAATCTCGCATCGTCAAAGTCGCCATACGCGTCCTCAAACGTCCATCTAGGAAGCTGCATTTCACGCCTCACAATGAGAGTAAAAATACGAAAATATGGTGACTAACTAGACCTAGGATCGCCGGCACGCTGCAGCGCTTGACAATATCGAGCGGACTGCACTTTAGCATGCCCGCTATCGCGACGACCACGCCAGCTACGGGCGAGAGAGGACGAGCGATAGTGGAGGCCTGATGCATCGGTAGCACGAGCATAACCGAGCTCACGTTTAGCTTAGCGGCGATATGCGGCACCATCTCGATGAGAGGATAAAAGCTCGCGCCGTTTGAGCCCGAGATGATCGTAACTAGCGTCGTGATGACGACGAACAGTACCGACATGCCAAAGCCGCCAAATCCTAGCGAATTTGCGAGCTTGACGATGCTATCTAGCATGCCTAGCGCCTTAAAGCCTTCCGCAAATACGCCCGCTGCGATGATAAGGATAACGACGCCGCTTAGACTCTTGCCCATCGCTTGGAAAAATACCTTGACCCCATCGGCGATCGGGTCAAATTTAAACCTATGCCTGACTGCTTCAAAAAGCATCGCGATGACGACTGAAAGGATAATGATCGCCGAGATGTCAAGCTTGATAGAGGCAATGCAGTACTGCGAAAATACGACCACCAAAATCATCGGTAAAAACGGCAGTATCGCGTAAATTTTAGGCGCGGCGGTTTCTGGATTTTGCACGGCGCCGTCAAATTCCATCACTTCGCCCACATGCTCGCTGCACACCCAGCCCTCTTTTTTATCGAGGTATCTGTTCCAAAAAACGAGCGCGATACCCATCACGATCGAGGTCGGAAGCGCGGCCGGAATTTTATAAATGAAAACGTAATCTAAAATGCTAAGCTGCGTGGCCTTTGCCGCGGCGGCGGTCGATGCACCGATGAGCACCATCGAGGCGGCTCCCGACATCGCGCAGATCGAGCCTACGGTGAGCTTATTTAGTCCAAGCGAGATGAGCACGGGCCCTAAAAGTGCGAGACATAGCACGCCAAGCCCTACCGCGCTAGTGATAACCATGCTGATGAGCTTAGCCACCGCAAATGCGACGAATACCATGACGTATGGATTTTTGATCCTAGCAAAGCGCTTCGTAGCGATAGAGACGAAAGCGTGGTTCGCGCCGATATGCGTCATATAGCTCGCAAAGCCCACCATAAACATGATGATGAGGCCTAAATTTGCAAATCTGTTTGAAAACATATAGCGAATAAACTCGATGATATTTAGGTAAGCGTTACCCGTCGCTACGGCCTGTTTGGGCATGAAATTTCCCGTACCCAGCGCGACCGAGCAGATCAACATAAAAACGCCCGAAAGAAAAAGCACGAGCGGTGCGTACTTGCCCCGCACTATCGCCCAACCCACGATAAACAGCACTACCGTGCCGATAATAATGCCCGCAGCCATTTTAGCTCCTTTTGCAGTAAAATTTGAGCGAATTTTACTACGAACATCGATATTTTAAGCTAAAACGGAGATTATTTTTCGGTTTTTTCGCCCCTAGGATACTTTGCGCGAGCTTTGATTGATTGAAATTTTACATTTAGAGCGCGGATTTGCGACTGAATTTATAAATTTAAAGCGGATCTCGGCTCAGTGAAGGGGACTGCGCCGCAGCATATGGCGGACGCGGCGATGGAATTTTAAAATTTTACTCCCTCTTTCTTATGCGGCGACTAGCGAGCGGCAGGTAAATATATGCGGCGTAAAACAGCGCGCACTGAGAGCTTTTAGCAGCGGCCCGTTCGCGTGCGACCGACAAACGAGCACGAGCGGCAGATACTGCGTTTTGAAGTCGAGATTAAGCCGGTAATTAAGAATTTTAAAATTTCTCTGTCCGTTTAGGTGAAATTTACTGCGTCAAAGGCGGGGCGCGGTGGGTTTGAAATTTACGTCCGAATGGCACGGCTTACGAA
>NZ_CALIAV010000089.1 GCF_938045625.1 uncultured Campylobacter sp. | reverse complement strand
TACTAGCAGCAGGTGGATTTTGCCGCGACGTATTCTTTAGACAAGTCCAAGATCCGTCTATCTTGCCTACCACAGATAGCACCAACCACCCGGGCGCAACCGCAGGCGCTATGAAAGAGGCGTTTAGAATCGGCGCAACTCCAGTGCAGCTAAGCTGGATACAATTCGGTCCATGGGCATGCCCTGATGAAAAAGGCTTTGGCGTTGGCTCTATGTTTAACGTAAACGGAAGCTTCCGCTACGGAATTTCAGTCGATCCAAGAACCGGCAAACGCTATATGAACGAGCTAGCGGACCGCCGCACTCGCTCTCAAGCTATGTTTAAAGTAATCGACGCAAAAGCAAATATCTATCCTATCAACTTCTGCGATAGCGAGGGCGTAAAAAACATGGTCATACCTGAACACTACACTAAACCGCTAGAATCAGGCGTACTAAAGAAATTTGAAACTCTAGACGAACTAGCGGCTTTTTATAAAATCCCTGCCGCAGAGCTTAAAAAGACCGTCGAGAGATATAATAGCTTCGTTAAATCGGGCAAAGACGAGGACTTTGGCAAACCTATGGATAAAACCACTACAAACGGCGTAGATATCTCTAAACCGCCATTCTACGCTATGCGCGGTACGCCAAAACTCCACCACACTATGGGCGGTATCGACATCAATACCAAAGCTCAGGTTATCTCGCTACAAACAGAGATGCCGATTCCAAGACTATTTGCCGCAGGCGAGATCACAGGCGGCGTACACGGAGCTAGCCGCTTAGGTAGCGTGGCGATCGCAGATTGTCTAACGTTTGGTATGATAGCCGGTGAGAATATAGGCTAATTTGCGGCGTCTTTCGGACGCTTTTTGCGGAGCTTGCTAAAATTTTGCTTGGCAGACTATTTTGTCTAGCCTGCGCAAAATTTTAGCCGCGCAACCCCAAAAATCGCCTCGAAATACTTGCAAATATTATTTCGTATCGCAGGCTAAATTTAAGATTAAATTCGAGAATTCGGCTTGCGATACTTTTAAATTTAAAGCCGAATTTGCAGTTAAATTTGTAAATTTGACATCCGAAAGGAATTCGCATGAAACATAAAGCGTTTCTCGCCTTGTGCGCATCTATGCTA
>NZ_CALIAV010000088.1 GCF_938045625.1 uncultured Campylobacter sp. | reverse complement strand
GGCTTTTTGGTGCTATCGTCGCTATTTTTTTACAGCTGGTGGAACATCGCGTATCTACCGCTAATAGTAGGCTCGATGATATTTAACTACTCTTTTGGGCTAGAGCTTTGTAAAAATAATCCTAAAATTTCAAAAAAAATTCTCCTAGCTCTTGGAATTGCAGCAAATTTGGCCTTGCTTGGGTATTTTAAATACTCCGATTTTTTGATCGGCAACATCAATCTTGCCTTCGGTACGCAGATATCGCACCTAAATTTACTCTTGCCGCTTGCGATTTCGTTTTTTACGTTTCAGCAGATCGCGTATCTGGTAGATAGCGCGGCAGAAGAGAGCGCGAAGCGGTATGATTTTTTAAATTACTGCTTGTTTGTTACGTTTTTTCCGCAGCTAATCGCCGGCCCCATCGTACATCACGAGGAGATGATGCCGCAGTTTGCGAAAACCAAGAACAAAATAATCAACTACAAAAATATCGCTCTTGGGCTTTTTATATTTTCTATCGGGCTTTTTAAAAAGGTCGTTATCGCCGATACTTTTGCCGTTTGGGCGACCGAGGGATTTGACATGGCTGCGAGCTTAAATTTGATCGAAGCTTGGGTCACTAGCCTTAGCTACACGTTTCAGCTCTATTTTGATTTTAGCGGATACTCCGATATGGCGATCGGCGCGGCGCTGCTTTTTAACATCAAACTCCCGATAAATTTCAACTCGCCCTACAAGGCTTTAAATATTCAGGATTTTTGGCGTAGATGGCATATCACGCTAAGCCGCTTTTTGAGAGATTACGTCTATATCCCGCTGGGAGGCAACCGTAGCGGCAAGGTGCGTACGTACGTAAATTTAGCCGCGACCTTCGTGATAGGCGGCATCTGGCACGGGGCGGGCTGGACATTTGTATTTTGGGGATGTCTGCACGGCGCGGGCTGGTCGTTCAAAGGATTTGGAGTGAGCTTGGTTTTAAGCTAAATAAATTCGTAGCTTGGTTTATAACCTTTAACTTCGTAAATATCGCCTGGGTGTTTTTTAGAGCAAAGGAGTGGGACGACGCGCTAAAGGTGCTAAAGGGGATGTTTGGGCTGGGTGGCGGGCTGGCTCTAAATTCCCGGCTAGAGAGAAAGGTCGGTTTTTTGAGGGAGTACGGCGTTAAATTTGGCGAGTGGAATCCAAATATACAAATAGACAGCACAAACACCTTGCTCTACTACTTGATCGCGGGTTTTGCGGTCTCGCTACTGTTTAAAAACTCTGCGCAAAAACTGCAAGGATTTAAGCTAGGCTGGCCAAATTTGACCCTTGCCGTGCTTTGTTTTACGCTGGGCGTTTTAAATTTGCACAAAATGTCTCAATTTTTATATTTTAACTTTTAGGAAAGTCGTATGAAATTTAAAAAATGGACGTTTAGCTTTTTGGCCTCAGCGGCTTTGATTTTCGCGCTTGTAGCGGTTTTTAACTACCTGGTCGATCCATATAGGATTTACGATACCGATATCTTTAAAAATAAACCTAGAGAGGATTTGCAGTCGCGTTTTATGAAGGTTGTAAAGATCCAAAAAATAAGGCCCGCCTCGATATTTTTAGGCAACTCCCGACCGCAAACCGCACTAAATCCTGCGCATAGATACTTTACGCAGCCCTCCTTTAACGCGGCTGTATCGGGGAGCAATCTAAACGAAGCTAAAGCCTATCTAAAGTGGGCGATAAAGCAGGGAAATTTAAAGCAGGCATTGCTCGTTTTTGACGACAAGACGATGTTAGACGGCGGTAGTAAGGCCGATGATTTCGAGGAGTATTTTAAAAATCCTAGCGCGTATAAAATTTTATTTAGCTCTCAGACGCTTCGCGACTCGGTAGCGACTGTCCTAAAATACGGCAAAACGCCGCTTTTTGAGCCTGACGGCAGACGGACCGAGGCGTCGCTACTAGAAGAGGTGCGAAGAAACGGGGGCCACTACGAATACTCCGTAAAAAAGATAGAGGGCGGATATATGGCTGAGCGCAAAAGAGACGAGGTGTCAAGGCTGTCTTATGAAAATTTTATCGAGATTTTAACGGACGCTCATGAAAATAATATAATCCTAGATATCGCGATAAGTCCGCTGCATGCTAGGCTGCTTGAAACGATGGACTACCGAGTCGGGCTTGACGCGGCATGGTACGAGTGGAAAAAGCAGATAACGGCCGTAAACGAAGAGGTTGCCAAGCGTCTAGGAAAAAATCCGTTTAGGATAGTGGATTTTGGCCTTTATAACGAGATAACGGCGCAGGAGCTACCTAAAGACGCAGACCAAGTCTCGCCGTACTACTGGGAGGCTAGCCACTATAATGCAAGACTCGGCGATATGATGTTAGATTTCTTAACGGGGCAGGGCGAGCACGCAGGGCTAGGCGTAGAGATAACTAGCAAAAACATAGACGCGCACATAGAAAATCAAAAAAGCCTGAGAGCTAAATTTATAGATACGCGGGAGTATAGGCGCGAGGTTTTTGGCGAGTAGGTTTTGGGGCGGTAAATTTATTTAAAAGCCAAGATTTTATATAATCGCACAATAAAATTTAAAGGCTAAATTTGCAAAGATACCCCACAAAACAGATCAAGATTAGGGACGTAAAAATAGGCGGAGATGCGCCCATATCGGTGCAGTCGATGACGTTTAGCAAAACAAAAGACGTAAAAGGCACGCTAGAGCAGATACAGCGGCTTTATTTTGCCGGTTGCGATATCGTGCGCTGTGCAGTGTTTGACAAAGAGGACAGCGCCGCGCTGCGCGAGGTCGTGAAGGCTAGCCCGCTACCCGTCGTCGCCGATATCCACTTTAACCATAACTACGCCGTGATCGTTAGCGAGTTTGTCGATGCTATCCGCATAAATCCGGGCAACATCGGCTCAAAAAAGAACATCAAAGCCGTCGTGGACGCGTGCAAGCAGCGAAATCTACCTATCCGTATCGGAGTAAACTCAGGCTCGCTAGAAAAGCAGTTTGAGGACAAATACGGTCGCACGGTCGAAGCGATGGTGCAAAGCGCGCTTTATAATATAAATTTGCTCGAGGATTTTGATTTTACCGATATCAAAATCTCGCTAAAATCAAGCGACGTCGAGCGCACGATGGCCGCTTACCGCGCGCTTAGGCCGCTCGTGGCGTATCCGTTTCACCTGGGCGTGACGGAGGCCGGCACTAGCTTTCACGCGACGGTAAAGTCTGCGATCGCGCTAGGCGGACTGCTACTGGAGGGTATCGGCGACACGATGCGAGTTAGCATCACGGGCGAGCTCGAGGAGGAGATCAAGGTCGCAAAAGCGATCCTAAAAGACAGCGGCCGCCAAAAAGAGGGGCTAAACATCATCTCGTGCCCGACCTGCGGGCGTTTGCAGGCTGATCTTATGGCTGCGGTAAAGCTCGTCGAGGAAAAGACCAAACACATCAAAGAGCCGCTAAACGTCTCGGTGATGGGCTGCGTCGTAAACGCGATCGGCGAGGCTAAGGGTGCGGACGTAGCGATAGCATTTGGCAAAGGAAACGGCATGATAATGCGCAAAGGCGAGGTGGTCGCGAGGCTGCCCGAGAGCGAGCTAGTCGATAGATTTTTACTAGAGATCGACGACGAGATAAAGTCTCGCCAGGCGCACTAAATCAAAGGAAAAACATGCAAACTACGACATTTCACATCGAAATACCAAGCGACAGAAGCGATCTAATCGCGATAGCTACCACGCTGTCAAACGAAGTAAAAAAGCTAATTGCGGCCGATAAATTAAAAAGCAAAAAGAGCGTGCCAAGTCTTGAAATCATGCGATTTGCAGGCATAGTAAAGGGTAAGGCTGGTCAAAATTTAGACGATATAAAAGAGCTAAAAATCGCCGATAAAAAATATATGAAAAAAAGATACGGCATAGATGGCTAAAATTTTCCTTGATAGCAATATTTTGATTGATTTTTTAGTCGAAGAAAGAGGCGCTCTAAATTTGGCGGCCGTTAAACTTTTTGAAAATTTTAGTGCTAGTGACACTATTTGTTACTCATTCGGTAGTATAAGCGATGTGGCTTACGTGCTAAAAAAATGTTATAAAATTTCAGATGAAATTATTTTGGATTTTTTTAGCGCATTATCGTGGACGTCAAATTTTAAATGTCTACCGCTATCTAATGATGGGCTATCGCTGGCGTGCGAATACGCAAAGAGCGAGTTAAAATCTGGGCGCAAGATAGACTTTGAGGATGTTTTGCAGTATTTTTGCGCGCTAGAGGGCGGCTGTGAGGCGATCGTCACAAACGACAAAACCTTTCCAAAACTACAAATAGCCTTAAAGCGCACGGATGCTAATCTTGAAGATTACGCGCCGAAACAAAAAATTTAAACGGATAAAAAATGGCAAAAGAAAACATCGATATGCACAATCTCTATGATCTAGATATGGAGCGCGCGATCCTCGCGTCCATAATCTATAGCGCGGATAATCTAAGCGAGATTTTCGATATCCTAAGTCCGTTTGATTTTTACCTGCGCGCTCACGGCGACGTTTACGACGCGATGGTAAAGTGCCTAAATGAAAATTTGCCTGTAGAAACGGGATTTTTAAAAACCAAGCTGGGAAGTAAATTTGACGAGAACGTGATGAGCGAGATCATCGGCACGAACTCGATCCTGGACGTCAAAAAGTACGCCAATGAAATCAAAGAAAAATCTATCAAGCGAAGCTTAGTAAAAATCGCGCACCAGATACCTAGCAAAGTGAGCGAGGATAAGCCTAGCCGCGATATGGTGGACGAGCTGAGTCAGAGTTTTTATTCGCTAGTGGACGGGCAGAGTGCGGGCGCCATCAAGGACGCTGCCATCATCATCGCAGACGTCATTGCGCACCTAGAAAAGCAAAAACTGCTCGAAGATAAGGATATCGTGGGCATCGACACGGGCTTTCGCCAGCTAAACGAGATGACGAAGGGCTTTAAGCACGGCGATCTCATCATCATCGCGGCGCGCCCGGGTATGGGGAAAACGACGATTTGTCTAAATTTGATGAACCACGTGCTGATGCGCGGCGGCGGAGTCGTATTTTTCTCTCTTGAGATGCCTGCCGAGCAAATCATGCTGCGTATGCTAAGCGCCAAAACCTCGATCCCGCTGCAAAACATAATGACTGCTAAAATGGATGACGAGGAGTGGTCGCGTCTAAGCGATGCGTGCGAAGATATGGCTAACCGCAAGCTTTTCGTCTATGATAGCGGCTACGTAAACATCCACCAGATCCGCACGCAAATGCGCAAGCTCAAGTCCGCCCACCCAGAGATCACTCTATGCGTCATCGACTATATCGGCCTCATGATGGCTACGTCAAATTTCTCCGACCGCCACCTGCAGATCGCCGAAATCTCGCGCGGACTAAAGCTACTAGCACGCGAACTAGACATGCCTATCATCGCGCTTAGCCAGCTAAACCGCAGTCTGGAGTCGCGCGCTAACAAACGCCCGATGCTAAGCGACCTGCGCGAATCAGGCGCCATCGAGCAAGATGCTGATATGATACTTTTTGTGTACCGCGACGAGGTTTACCGCGAGCAGGAGGAGAAAGAAGCCGAGAAAAAGGCGCACGCCGAGGGCAAGGAGTACGTGCGTAAATTCGTCCCTAATAAGATCGAAGAGGACGCCGAAATCATCGTGGGCAAGAACCGAAACGGTCCGGTCGGCACGGTAGAAGTAATATTTCAGAAGGAATTTACGCGCTTTGTCGATAAAAGTTTTGGCGCCGCGCACGTGGCGGAGTTTAACCCAAACGCCTAAAATGCGCCCTTTAAGCTCAAATTTTGCAAAAGCCGCAACGTAAATCTATCTTTGAAAGCGCGCGCGAGGTTTATATATTTTGCCTTGCGTGCGCGCTCGTTTTTGCACTAAATTTGGGCTTTAGCTACTATAAATTTCGCGAATTTAAAGCCCAAAACGGCGTCATCTTACAAGCTAAAATTTTACAAAACTACGAAAAAACGAACGAAAAAGGCAAAGTTTACCGCGTTTTAAAGCTTAAAACGAATGATTTTAGCTTTTATACGACGACGCTGGCGGACTTTGATGCGCAGGCAAACGAGCAAATTTTAATCGGCGCCGAAAACAAAAACGTCAAATTTAAAGAGTATCTAAGCGGCTCGTTTTTTATGCCAAGCTACGGTATCTCGGAGCTTCGCTACGTCGCCAGCCCTGAGCCGTTGCGAGATAGAATTTATGATTTTATCTCCGCGCAGCACGAAAGCGAAAAAATGACCGAGCTTTTTACCGCGCTTTTTCTTGCCGCACCCGTCGGTAAGGAGTTGCGCCAAGACGTAAATTTCTACGGCGTAGCGCACCTGATCGCGATTTCGGGTTATCATTTGGGACTGATTTTTGGCTTTTTATATTTTATCATGCGTCCGATTTACCGCTATTTTCAGGCACGATATTTTCCGTATCGAAACGCCAAATTTGACCTCTCGGCCGCGATCTTTGCGGTTTTGTTTTGCTATCTTGCTCTTATCGGCTTCGTGCCGTCCTTTTTGCGAGCGTTTTTGATGAGCTTGCTGGCTCTGTTTTTGCTCGCTAGAAACGTGCGTATAGTGAGCTTTGAGCTACTTTTTGTCGTGATTTGCGCCGCCGTAGCGCTGATGCCGAGCCTGCTTTTTAGCGTCGGATTTTACTTTTCGTGTTCGGGCGTGTTTTATATTTATCTCTACCTGCGACACTTTGGCGAGCGATTTTCAAATTTGACGCATGCTATCTTGCTAAATTTTTGGGTATTTTCGGCGATGATTTTACCCGTGGTTTACTTTTTCCCGCTCGTTAGCGCCCAGCAGCTAGCCGTCTTGCCGCTCACGCCGCTTTTTAGCCTGTTTTATCCGCTAAGTGCGCTTTTGCACGCGTTTGGCGCTGGCGGCGCGCTTGATGAATATTTGCTCGAATTTCTCTCGTGGCGTGCAAAGGGCGTAAATTTGAACGTGCCGTTTTGGCTATTTTTACTCTATAATGTGCTAAGTTTAGCGAGTGTCAAAAGCAAAATTTTAGCCGCCGTTATCGTGCCGCTAAATTTACTCTGCTTTGCCGCGCTTTTTTAAGCTTCTTTGTCGCTCTCGCCCGCTTTTTCCAGATACGCACACAGCTTCACGCCGTAGAGAAATATGATCCACGATACGTAAATCCACACGAAAAACAGCAGCACCACCGAAAACGAGCCGTAGATGCTGAGGTATGTTTTGTTATTTGCGGCGTAAAAGACGAAGATGTTTTTGCCCAGATACCAGATGAGTGAGGCCACAAATGAGCTAAAAAGCGCGTTTTTTATGGCGATTTGGCGATTTATAGAGATGAGATAGGTCACGCAAAATATCGCCCAGATGATGAGGTACGGGAATATGCTAAGAAAATTTATCCACTTCGTGTAAGCGCTGGAGTTTAGCATATCCTGGAATAAATTTGAGAGATAAAAACTAAGCCCAAGCCCCAAAGGAGCTAGCGTAATGAGCGTCCAGTAAGCACTCAGCGAGTTCCAAAATTTGCGGCTTTGCGTGTGCATGATGCGGTTGATGACGTATTCGTAATCGGCAAAAAACATGATCGAAGTAAAGATGATGGCACCAAGTCCGAGGATGCCTAGGCTCGAGCTGTTTTGTAAAAAGGTCTCGATGTAGTTTGAGATCGCGTCTTGGTTTGAGGGTAGCAGCTGGGCAAATATAAATTCCTTGATCTTGGCGTAATAGACGCTAAAGCTAGGCATCTGCGTAAAGAGCGAAAGCGAGATGAGTAGTACGGGGATGATGGATAGCATCGTGTGAAAACTCAGACTCGATGCGTAGTGCAATAGCTGTTTGTCCTTGATCTTTAGCATCGCCGTGAGCCAAATTTTAAGTGTCTCTTTTATCTTTTCAAATTTTTGCGAGGTCATTTTGGATCCTTAAATTTAACTGCTTATGGGTTTAAGGTTTTTAAATTTGACGTTTTTTCGTATCATTTTTTCTAAATCATCCATGTCTTTTCTCGCATATAATAGCCCAAACCCAAACTTGGTATCGCCGCTCTCGCTTTTTATTTTGAATACTTTTTCATTGTTCCTGAGGGCAACTCCGACATCATAAATCATTTCGTCAAATTTAACTTCATAGGCGCGTTTAAAGCCAAGCAATCCTATCTCTTTTGAGATGCCGTCTTGCTTAACTCTTATGCCTTTTTGCATCAGGGTATAAAAAGCGAAAGCCAACAAGCAAACCGACAGCATATCGTAAAGAAATAGCAGCAGATGGTAGTCGGCGAATAAATTTTTATCTGCTGCTCTGCCTAATAGCGACATTGTGCCGCAACATGAGAACATTAAAAAGTACATTATCTTTAAAAACGGATCGGGGCGTATAAATAAATCTTCGCAATCAACTTGTTTAAAGGATATTTCGTCATTTTTCCTAAAAAGCACTACAACCATAAAAATAATTACCAAGGCGTCAAGGACTATTTTTAAAAAATCAGCTACGCCTTGCGCCAAATTTACAACCCCATTTTAAACGGGTTTAGGATGTTGTTCGGGTCAAACGCCTTTTTGATACTTCTAAAAAGCTCCATCTCTGCGTCCGTAAAGGCAAGCGGCATAAACTCGGCCTTGCTAATGCCGATACCGTGCTCGCCGCTAAGCGTGCCGCCAAGCTCCACCGCGATCTTAAAAATTTCCTCGATCGCCTTGTGTCCGCTCTCTACTTGCGCCGGGTCGGCTTTGTCCACAACCATGACGTTGGTATGTACGTTGCCATCGCCAGTGTGTCCAAAGCACGGCACCTGCACGCCGTATCTTTCCGCCACTCCGCCGATACGCTCAAGCAGCTCCGGCAGTTTTGAGCGCGGCACCGTGATATCCTCGTTTAGCTTTAAATTTCCGTAGATATTTATCGCCTGTGAGCAGTTACGGCGGGCAAACCAAATGTCGTTTCGCTCGCCCTCGTCTTTGGCGCGTCTAAATTCGCTAGC
Source organism: uncultured Campylobacter sp. (assembly GCF_938045625.1). GTDB lineage: Bacteria > Campylobacterota > Campylobacteria > Campylobacterales > Campylobacteraceae > Campylobacter_A. The sequence goes on along the minus strand of NZ_CALIAV010000088.1, from coordinate 16,505 downwards.
GCCGTTTTCTCTAAACACTCGCTCTATCGTGGCTAGATCCTGCTCCAGACCGTCTAAAACGTCGCCGTCTACGTCGGTGATGAGCAAGGCGCCCGCATCTTGCGGTAGGCCTTTGTTAAATTTAGTCTCGACCGCGCGTATGCAAAGAGCGTCTAAAAACTCCATGGCTACGGGCGTTACGCCTGCTGCCATCGTCTTATAAACGGCGTTCATCGCGGCGTTTACGCTAGGGAAAATTCCCATCGCCGTTTTTCTAAATTTAGGCTTTGCGATGAGCTTTAGCGTGATCTCGGTTATTACCGCTAGCGTGCCCTCGCTGGCGATTAAAATGCCGGCGATATTATATCCTGCGACGTCTTTTATCGTGCGTTTGCCCGCGCGGATCACTTCGCCGTTAGGCAGCACCGCTCGTAGCGCCATGACGTAGTCTTTGGTGATGCCGTATTTTGCCGCGCGCATGCCGCCCGCGTTTTCGCTCACGTTGCCGCCTAGCGTCGAGTAGTCCTGGCTGGCGGGGTCCGGCGGGTAGAAAAGGCCTAGCTTCTCGGCTTCGCGCTGTAAATTTATATTTATGCATCCGGGCTGTACGACTGCGACCATGTTTTGCATGTCGATCTCTAGGATTTTGTTCATGTGCTTTTCAAAAGCAAGCACCACGCCGCCCTCGTGCGCTAGCGCTCCGCCCGTAAAGCCGCTACCGGCACCCCTAGGTACGATTTTGACTCCGTTTTCGTTGCAGTATTTTAAAATCTCGCTAACGTCGCGCTCGTCTCTAGGGAAAAGCACGCCGTCTGGTAAATGCCGCTTTTTCGTCGCGTCGTAGCAGTAGGCGATCCTGTGCGCGTCGTCAAAGTAGGCGTTGTCCGCACCTAGTAAATTTACAAAAAATTTAGCGTGTTTTTCGTGCATCATTTCTCTTTCAAAAGAGCTTTGTAGTGGCGGTCAAAGTCGCTGATCTGCTCTGAGCCCCATTTCCAAAATACCGTATCGATATCCTTGACGCGAGTGTAGAAAGGTAGCTGGTAGTATTTGACCGCGCCGCTTTGGAAGCGTTTTAGCGGCTCGAAACTCTGGCAGTCGGCAAAAAGCGCTTCGTTATTCATAGCGATAAATATTAGCCCCGCAGCGCTTTGGTTGCACATTTTGCGAAAGTCGTCGCGGCTAGGGTTTGGCTTATACTCGTAGCTTAGGTATGAGCCCACGATATCCGGGTGGATAAAGGTGATATCTTTAAACGCGTTCGTTACTTCGGCGTAAATTTCTTTGTTCGGCACGATGATGAGCGAGCGGTTGTAGAGGTAGTTTAGGATGATCTCGTCGCCGCTTTTAGGCAAAATTCCCGGTATCGGTAGAGCTTTTTGCGCTAACGTGTCAAATACCTCGAATCGTACCTTTGCAAAGCCGCCGCCTTTTTGCGTGACGACCGCGCGAGCGATGATTGAGCTTTGAGCGCCGTCAAATTTATGCATCACGACGCCGCTACTACCTACGACGATATCTGAGTTGTCTATGATCGTGCCTACGCCCTCATCCACGCTTATTAGCGGGGTTTTATACTCTCTCATCGAAAACTCGGCCGCAAAGCTAAGGCAAGCCGCCGCTAAAAATAAAAGAAATTTTTTCAAAATTTATCTCCTGAAAGTTTGAAATTTTAGCGCTCATTATATCTGAAACTGGCTTAGTTTTGCAAAATGTAAGTAATTTTCGAGTAAAATACGACTTTTAAATCAAGGGAATTTATGAGGAAATTTTCATTAGCTTTACTGCTGACGGTAAATTTATTCGCCGCAGAGCCTATACAACCTACCATCCAGGAGCTTAGCTGGCCTAACGGAGATACGTTTTTAACGTTTTTAGAGAAAAACTCCATCCCGCTTTCTCTTTATTATGATATGGATTCGGACGATAAGGAGTTTGTAAGCGAGATAAAAGCGGGCATCTCGTATCAAATTTTAAGAGACGAAAAAGGCGTGATAAGCCAGGTGCTAATCCCCGTAAACGAAGAACTTCAAGCGCAAATTTATAAAGACAACGACGGAAAGTATAATTTTCAGCTTTCCTCGATTTCGTATCAGACGCATAGGCGCGTGCTTAGTATGCCTATTACGGTTTCGCCGTCGCAAGATATCCAAGACGCTACGGGCAGCGCGGCTTTGGCGCACGGATTTTATCTGGCGATGAAGAGCGAAGTGCCGGAAAGCGAGTTTAAAAAGCTAAAAAAAGGCGACAGGCTAGCGATGGAATACACGCAAAAAACTAGGCTCGGACGAACGTTTGGCATGCCGGAAATACACTGGGCGTCGATACAAATCGGCGATAAAAAATACGTTACGTATAAATTTGAAAATAAATACTACGACAAAAGCGGTAAGAAAAACGATAAATTTTTGCTAACCAGACCGATAGCAAACGCCCGCATCACCTCTCCTTTTACGCCAAAGCGCTATCATCCGATACTAAAGCGTTACAAAGCGCATCTGGGCGTGGATTACGGCGCTCCTAAAGGTACTCCGATAAAGGCGGCCGGCGACGGAACGGTTAAATTTGTCGGAACCAAAAGCGGCTACGGCAAGGTTGTCATCGTCGGGCACGTCGGCGGCTACGAGACGCTATACGCGCATTCTAGCGGCTTTGCTAAGGGCATACAAAGCGGCGTAAAAGTAAAGCAGGGGCAACTCATCGCTTACGTAGGCAGTACCGGCATGAGCACGGGCTCGCACCTGCATTTCGGCGTTTATAAAAACGGCAATGCTATAAATCCCGAAAACGAGATAAAGGTGGCTAAAAATATCTTTGCCCAGACGGAAAACGCTAAATTTCAAAAATATATAAAACAGTTTGAAAACAAGATAAAAGAGTATGCCAACAAGGATGAAATCCCTGAAAAAGAGCAGAAATTTGATGCGGCGATGGACTGGGAGCATCCTATAACCGAGCCAAAAGCAGACATAAATTTGACGATGACGGATGCAAATTCTACCTTTTCTAGTGGAGATTTAAATTTAACTACGGAGACGAAAAGGGCAGAGGAAAATTTAACTAACATCGGCTCTTTAAAAACCGATATAAATTTGACAAAAGAGACAAAGGGTGACAACAAGGAAGACAATGCAACCAAAACCGAAGCAAATTTGACGAGCGAGCTCGTAAGCAGTAGCGACGATGTAAATTTGACGGACTCAAATTTAACTAAATCAGAGTCAAATTTGACCGTGCAGCCAACGGCCGAAAGCAACTCCTCTGGAACCAAAACGGACGCGAACGAAATGACAAATTTAGCCGCGGCAAAGAGCGCGAAACAGGAGTCAAATTTGACCTCTGCAAAAGCGTCAAACAAGGCGACAAGCAAAACTGAGCCAAAAAAATCAAGCAAAGAGGCGAAAAAGTCAGAGTCAAATTCGTCCGCTAAAAATAAAGACAAAACAAAACAGACGGATAAGAAAAAGGACAAAAAAAATCAAGAAACCAAAACCGAGACCAAAAAGAAAAAAGACGTAAACGCCAGCAAAGATAAGTCTAAAAAGCAAAAAGACGCCGCCGATAAAAAGGCCAAATCAAAAGGTAAAACCGCCGAGTCAAGCGACAAAAAGAAGTAAATGATGGAAGAAAACGAGCAATTAAACGAAGCCAAAGAGCTGCTAGACTCGCACCTAAACGAGACGATCGATAAGGAACTAAGCCCCGCCGACCTCGCTCAGCACCTAAAAACGCTTAAAAAGCACGATGAGGAGCTGTTTGGCGAATATCTCGAAAAGCTAGATCCAGAGATCCTGGGCGACGTAGCGATCGAGATGCCCGATCACATGCTAAAGGACGTGATCGAGCAGATACCCAGCGACAAGATCATCGAGGCGATCGAGGAGCTAGAGAGTGACGACGCCGCCGAGCTTTTGGAGTATATCGAGGAGATCGATGAACAAAAGGCTAAAGAGCTCTTTGACGGCCTGGACAAGGACGATCAGGAGGAGATTTTACGTATCCGCAGCTACGACGAGGGCGAAGCGGGTGCGTTCATGCAGACGGAGCTTTTTAGTGCGCATATCGACGAGCAGCTAAAAACGGCGGTTGAGCGGCTAAGACGCGAGAAGGAAGAGGGTAAACTAGAAAACGTCTCGCAGCTGTTTATCACCGATAAAAAGGGCGTTTTGCTCCATGCGGTACCGCTTGAGGATCTGATACTATTTGACTTTAACCAAACCTTAAGAGAGATCATCGCAAAGAGCGAAGAGGATAAGTATAAGCCCAACGTAGCCGTCGATAACGAGCCTATCGAGACGGTCGTAGAAACGGTCGAAAACTACGATATGAACTCGATCGCGGTCATCGATAGCAAGGGCTATTTGCTCGGTCGTATTACCACCGACGATATCCACGACTTTATAAAAGAAAGCGCCACGGAGCAAATTTATAACCTAGCCGGCGTCGACGATGAGGCTGAGGAAGAGGATACGAGCCTGGTTAAGGCCACTCGCGCGCGCGCCGTTTGGCTGCTTATAAATTTATTTACCGCGCTTATTAGCTCCTCTATCATCGGGCTTTTTGACGAGACGATAGCTAGCTACGTAGCGCTCGCGGTACTGATGCCTATCGTCGCATCCATGGGCGGAAACACCGGCACGCAGGCGCTTACGGTTACCGTGCGCCGACTAACTCTGGGAGAAATCGAGTTTAAAAACGCCGCTGTCGCACTAAAACGTGAGGTAGGCATCGCGCTCATAAACGGGCTAACCTTTGCTTGCTTGATGGGCGTCATCGCTTCGATTTGGTTTAGTCGCCCGATGCTAGGCGTGGTTATCGGTGCTTCGATGTTGATAAATTTGTTTTTCGCCGGATTTTTCGGTACTTTGATACCGCTGAGCTTAAAGAAATTTAACATCGATCCGGCCGTCGGCTCGGCCGTGCTGCTTACCACCGTTACCGATACGGTCGGATTTTTTAGCTTTTTAGGACTGGCAAAATGGATACTGCTGTAAAAAATATCAAGATAGAAAATTTAACCTCTCCGCGCTACGTAAAGCCGTATCAAATTTCCTTTGATCTGTGCGGAAAGCCCGTCAGATGGGAGTGCGTCAAGGCTCACGACAGCGTCTCGGCTCTACTTTATCATGCGGATAAAGACGCGTTTTTGCTGGTTAAGCAGTTTCGCCCCGCCGTTTGGTTTAACATCCAAAGCGCAAAAACGGGGCCGCTAAATTTAACGCAAGAGGGCGAGGAAGGCTATACCTACGAGCTTTGCGCGGGGCTAATGGATAAAGGTAAAAGCGAAGAGCAGACCGTCATCGAGGAGATCGCCGAGGAGACGGGCTTTGCGGCTAGTAGGGTAGAGCGCATAACCTCCACGCGCGGCGCGCTAGGTTTTGGCGGAGCGAGGCAGACGATGTTTTTTGCCGCGATAAACGACGATATGAAAATCGGCGAGGGCGGTGGCATAGACGGCGAAAATATCGAGCTAGCATACGTGCCGGTTAAAGATGCGCGCAAATTTATGTTTGACGAGAGTAAAAGCAAGGCCGCGGGACTACTTTTTGCTTTTATGTGGTTTTTTGATAAATTTAACCGCTAGAGCGTCAAATTTGCCGGGCTTAGTTTGCTTGGGATAATTAAATTTAAGGAGAATAAATGCTAAGAAAAATCGCTTTAACCGTATTTTTGGCAGTATGGGCTTTTGGGCTGGGCGCATTTGAGGAGGCTGCGGCCGAGCTAGCGCAAAACGAGTATGATAAGGCTTTAGAGTTATTTGAGAAGTCCTGCGAGGAGAAAAACGCCGCAGGCTGCTATGCTGCAGGCTTTATAAACGACAATAACTTTGCCAAAGATTCAAATGCTACCAAGAGCTTTGCGCAGTTTTCTAAAGCCTGCGAAATGGGCGATATGGACGGGTGTAAATCTCTAGGCGATATCTATGAAAACGGCCGCGGCGGTCAAGAGATAGATGATAAAAAGTCTATGCAGCTTTATCAAAAAGCCTGCAGCGGCGAAGTAGGCGCGGCTTGTTGGAAATTAGCTGGCTATTACGACGAGGGCACAGGCGTAGAGCGAAATTTAGCAGAGGCGTTTAAATTTTATAAGGCGGCTTGCGGCTATGAGGATGCTGACGGCTGCTTCGCGCAAGCTGATATGTACGAAAAAGGCGACGGCGTAAAAAAAGACGTCGCAAAGGCGTACGAACTTTACGGTTTAGCCTGCGATTACGGCTCTATGAGCGCTTGCGCCGAGTTTAGACGACTCTACAAAGACAAAAAATAAGGATCCGCGATGTTTAAGAAAATTTATTCAACTCTACTTTTAGTCGCTCTAGCGTCGGCGCAGACGGACTTTGAGGTTGCTACGAAAAAATACCTACAGAACGTAAATAGCAAAAAAGCGGCGTCGCTTTACGAAAAATCGTGCAAAAGCGATAAAAACGCCGTAAGCTGCTATATGGCGGCATCGATAAAATCGCTTACGATTTATGATCAAGATAACGCAGATATGCAGTCTGAGATATTTTCGCAGGCCCTTGCGCTATATAAAAACGCCTGCGAGCTAGGCTACGCGCGAGGCTGCGAGGTAGCCGGCGATCTTTACGACGCGCCGACTTTGCAAGATGAAACCGGCGCAGACGAAACAGACGGCGAAAAGTCGGCTGAATTTTACGAAAAAGCCTGCGAGACAAAAAACGCAGACGCTTGCCTAAGGATAGCTAAAAAATACGACGATGCCGCTAAATTTACCGATGCGCTAAAATATTATAAACTTGCTTGCGAGACCGGAGAGGGCGAGGGCTGCTATAATGCGGCAGATATCTACGAATCAGGCGACGCAACGCCTAAAAACGATGCTCAAGCGGCTAAATTTTACGACCTAGCTTGCCAAAATGGGTTTAATCGAGGTTGTGTTAAATTTAAAAAACTTAGCAAATAGGAGGATGCGTTGAGAAAGATTATTTTGGCTGCGATCTTAGCGGCAGCGGCTTTTGGCGGGGATTTTGAGGAGGCTGCCAAAGCGCATATAAAAGCGTACGATACCCAGCGCAGTATGGATTTGTTTGAAAAGTCGTGCAGTAGCGAGAAAAACGGCGCAGGCTGCTATTTGGCGGCGTTTTTGGGCGAACAAAACGGCAAATTTAGCGACGAGGACGGCAGCAAAAAAGCATTTGCCCTATATGAAAAAGCTTGCAAGCTCGGCGATATGGACGGATGCGCGGCCGTAGCGGGGGCTTACGACGGTAATGCGCTATGGGGCGTAGTCGAGTCGGATTATGAAAAGGCGGCGGGACTTTACGAAAAAGCCTGCGAGGGCGGAGTCGGCGAGGCGTGCGTGAGAGCGGCCGAGCACGGTAACGGCGAATACGGTGGCACAAAAGACCCGCAAAAAGCCCGCAAATACTACAGGCTAGCTTGCGACTTCAAGGACGCGCAGGGTTGTTACGCTCTAGCTCGCGGATATGAAAAGGCGGATCAAGGCGCAAAAGACGATAAAAAGGCGATGGAGCTTTACGGCCTTTCTTGCGACTATGGATACGATATGGGTTGCGCGAAATTTAGGGAACTTGTTAAAAAAACAAAATAAAAATCTGCGCCTCGCTCAATTTTGCTTGTCTGACGAGCGGGGCTTAAATTTAGCGGCAAATTTAACTAGCCGCTGTTTTGATTTTTAGGCAAGCGTTGATTTGGCTTTGAGCTTTGCGCAACGCCCGCTTCTAAAACTTCTATCATTTAAAATTTACTATTTTGGCTTTGCTTGGACGCCTTTTTAAGTACACCGCGTATCTGCCGCCAAAATATCTCCCTTGAATCTGTCTTGGTTAAATTTGCCACCGTCTCGCTCGGTTAAATCAAATTTGATCTGATTTAACGCTCCGCAGTTTAAATTTAACAGCGAAATAGTGTGTCAAATTTGACGTTAAGCTAAATTCTAAATCAAGCCGTAAATTTAAGCAACAAAGTCCAAAATCAATTCAGGCAACGATGTCGTCAAATTTGGCGACCGCAAAGCCCCTTTCAAATTTACCGCCCGGTAAATCGTAAATTTAACCGCCTAGCTAAGCGGTCAAATTTAGCCCAGTAGCCCAAATTTGACGCGCCTAGCAAACGGGCTCCGGCTTAAATTTACCGCACTTGCCGCACTTATTTTGCTCAAATTCGGCGTCAAATTTACCGCCGCACTTGGCTCAAATTTACCTAAAATAGCCCTTTAAGAAGCCCTTTTATCGCATCTTTTTTTGCGTCTTTTTTCGCATCGCCCGTGGTGCCGTTTTCGTCGTCTTTGCCGAATTTCTTATCCAAAAATCTATCGAGCTCCTTAACCGCCTTGCTCTTTAGGTAGTCCGAGCCGATCGTGTATTTTGGGTTGTCGCTGGTGCCCGTGACGGTGATGTCGATGTCGGTTTTTTCGTAGTTCATTTTTATCGGCACGTTTACAGCTTTGGTTGCCATATCGTATTTGCCGCTAGTTACCCAGACTCGGCTTCTAGTCGCGTTCATATCGGCGTTAAAGTCGATGAGGTTTTTGTTTATCGTTCCTTTTATTTTGCTGTTTTTATAGATTTCGCTTGTTATGTCGCGTCCTGTGAAGGTCCTTACCTGCTCGGTAAAATCGGTCTTTGCAAGCTTGCCGTCATTTACGGCGACGTCAAATTTACCTTTTTGCGAGGCGAGATTATAATCCATCGTCATATCGCCGGTGCCGTCGTATACGTGCGAGAGGCCCAAAAAGTCGGTGAGGCCTTTGGCGGTGAAGCTTTTTAAATTTGCGTTTAGGATGTCGTCTTTTAAGACTGCTTTAAGATCGCCGTTAAAGAGCCGCGAATTTACGTTCGCGCTTAGCTTTTCGCCTGTTTTAGTCGCGTCGCCGATAACTAGCAAAGGCCCGTAAAGCGGCCTTCCGACCAAAAACTCGATCTCTTTTAACTCCCTTATGCTAAGCTCAAAGTCCGCCTTCGCCGAGTCGCTTTCAAGCTCGTAGTCGCCTTTTAGATTTTTTAGCGCGATTAGGTTTTTGTTCGCGTTTGAGACGAGGTTTGCTACCGCGTCAAATTTAGCCTTGCCGCCGTTTATAGCGACGTCCGCGTTTGCGTCGAATTTCGTGCCGTTTGGGAAGCGCTTATCTAGCTCTTTTGCTACGACGACGCTATTTACTATTCCGTTTTTGACGTTAAATTTAGCCGTACCGCTGAGATTTTTCGGATCGAGCCCGCTTAGGTTTACCGTTCCGTCGATCACGGCGTCGGCGTAGTTTGGCAGCGCAGCCAGCGTAAATGCGTCTTTTAGCGAAAGCGCGCTTAGATTTGCCGCGAGTTTTTCGTTTTTGAGGTTTGCGTCTATCTTGCCGCCTAGAGCGTTTGCGTTTAGAACTAACTCGCTAAGTGCGCCCTTTGCGAGTTTTGCCGCGCCTTTGACGTCCACTTTGCCAGATAGTTTTTTGCCGATTAGCTCTTCAAATTTACCCAGATCATCGATACCTGCGTCAAATTTGACGTCCGCGTTTTTATCATCCAGTCCGTAAACGCCGCTTAGGCTCTTTAGTTTTAGAAGCTCGGAGTTTAGCGAGGCATCAAATTTGGCTTTTGAGCTTGCAACGTCGGCGTTTGCGTTTAGTTCAAAGGCTAGCGGTTTGCTTAAATTTATCTCCTTTGCGACCTGTTTTAGCTCGGCCGGATTTAGCCGTGCGTTTTTGGTGGCGAGCTTAACAGAGCCCGAGATATTTTGCGTGTTGTGCACGTCGTTTAGTACCGCTTCGCCGCTGATCGTTCCGCCGACAAATGCCGGGAAAGCGGCAATTTTAATGAGTTCGTCAAGCTTTAGCGAGCTGATTTTGGCGATTAGCTTGCCGCCGTTTAGCACCGCATCGACGTTACCGCCAAATCCCTCGATCTTTACGTCGAAGTTTTTTAGCTCGCCTGCCGTAGCTATGACATTGCCGTTTGCTTTAAACGCTCCGCTAAGCTTTTGCCCCACGATGGGCTCAAATTTGGCCAGATCGTCTACGATGAGCTTGACGTCGCTGCTTAGGGTGTTTGAGTTTGGATCGTAGATCGTCTTGTCGCTGCCGATCGTCGCTAGCGGCGTGATTACCGCGCTTTTGGCGTTTACGATGCCGTCTTTGACGTCGGCTACGATTTTGCCGTTTGCGGCGAAATTTGACGGCAGAGTGACGTTAAAATCTTTTGCGATGAGCGCGTTATCGGCTTTTACGTCCAAGATATCGATGTTTGCGGTGCCGTTTGGCTTGCCGCCGCTTTCTACGATATTTGCGACGGCGGAGATTTTACCGCGCGCGTAGATAGGCTGACCCGCTAGCGCTAAAGCTTTTTCGACCTCTAAATTTTTAGCGTCGAGCTTTAAAGAAAGCGGCTTATAGTCTTTTAAATTTGCGTCAAAACTGACGTTTGAGCCTAGCATTTGGCCTACTCCGCTAGCGGTGAAATCGCTAAATTTGCCTTTTGCGATGCCTGAGATTTTCATAGCTTCGCTTAGCTTGACGCCCAGGCTTTTTAGATCGCTAACGGCGACGTCGTATTTTAGATCGAGGCTTTGCGAGAAAATCGAAAGTCCGCCGTTTACGTTCGCCACGATCTCGCCGTTTACGTTAGCTACGATATCTACGCTCGTCGGACGGATCTGAAATTTGTCAAATTTGACGTCAAATCCACTTTTTTCTTTAATCAAATTTTGGGCATACGGCTTAACGAAACCGTTGCCAAAATCTGTAAAGGCCGCGACGTAAGCCGCGATAAGCAAGGCAAAAACCAGTCCTAGCAGGGCGCCTAATATTTTCATCGTCTATCCTTTAGATTTAGTTTAATTTTATTATGAAACTTGAGCCGACTATACTAAGACTTGTTAAGAATTTTAGCTAAATTATTGACAAATTCTAAAAATTTGACTATAATTTCATCACTCAAAACAAAAGAGTGCTAAAAAAGTAAAATCAAACCATAAAGGATGAATCATGAATTTTCAACCGTTAGGCAAACGAGTCTTAGTCGAGCGTCTCGAGGACGTCAAAACGACCGCTTCTGGCATCATTATACCCGATAATGCAAAAGAAAAACCTTTAAGTGGCAAGGTTTTGGCGGTATCAAGCGAGGTAGAAGGCGTGAGCGTGGGCGATAGCGTAGTTTTTGCAAAATACGGCGGCACAGAGGTCGTGCTTGACGGCAAGACGTATTTGGTTCTAAAAATCGAAGACGTTTTGGGCGTTTTAAAATAATCTAAATTTAAAGGAATAGAAATGGCAAAAGAGATATTTTTTTCAGACGAGGCTAGGAACAAACTATACGAAGGCGTTAGAAAACTAAACGACGCTGTAAAAGTAACGATGGGGCCTCGCGGCAGAAACGTGCTAGTGCAAAAGAGTTTCGGCGCTCCAGCGATCACAAAAGACGGCGTAAGCGTAGCTAAAGAAGTAGAGCTAAAAGACGCTCTAGAAAACATGGGCGCAGGCCTAGTAAAAGAGGTTGCTAGCAAGACAAACGACGAGGCGGGCGACGGCACGACTACGGCTACGGTTTTGGCGCACTCTATCTTTAAAGAGGGCTTAAGAAATATCACAGCAGGCGCAAATCCGGTCGAGGTAAAACGCGGTATGGATAAAGAGGCCGCAGCTATAATCGCCGAGCTAAAAAGCTTATCGCGCAAGGTAACCGATAAAAAAGAGATCGCGCAGGTAGCGACTATCTCGGCAAACTCAGACTCTGCTATCGGCGGACTGATCGCAGACGCGATGGAAAAAGTCGGCAAAGACGGCGTCATCACCGTCGAGGAAGCAAAATCTATCCACGACGAGCTAAACGTGGTCGAGGGTATGCAGTTTGACCGCGGATATCTAAGCCCATACTTCATCACAAACGCCGAAAAGATGCAGGTCGAGCTAAGCAATCCGTTTATCTTGCTATTTGATAAGAAGATTACAAATTTAAAAGATTTGCTACCTGTGCTTGAGCAGATCCAAAAAACAGGCAAGCCGCTACTAATCATCGCTGAAGATATCGAGGGTGAGGCTCTTGCGACGCTAGTGGTAAACAAGCTTCGTGGCGTACTAAACATCTCTGCGGTTAAGGCTCCTGGTTTTGGCGACCGCAGAAAAGCGATGCTTGAGGATATCGCGATATTAACAGGCGGCGAAGTAGTGAGCGAAGAGCTGGGCAGAACGCTAGAAAGTGCGACTCTAAGTGACCTGGGTCAAGCTTCAAGCGTCATCATCGACAAAGACAACACGACTATCGTAAACGGCGCAGGCGAGAAATCTGCAATTGACGCTAGAATCATCCAAATAAAAGCTCAAATCGCAGAAACCACAAGCGACTACGACAAAGAAAAACTGCAAGAGCGCCTAGCTAAGCTAAGCGGCGGCGTAGCGGTCATCAAGGTTGGCGCTGCTACCGAGACTGAGATGAAAGAGAAAAAAGACCGCGTAGACGACGCTCTAAGTGCGACTAAAGCGGCCGTAGAAGAGGGTATAGTAATCGGCGGCGGCGCTGCGTTTATCAAAGCGAGCGCAAAAGTGGATCTAAAACTAAGCGGCGACGAAGCTATAGGCGCTGATATCGTAAGACGCGCGCTAACCGCTCCTCTCCGCCAGATCGCTGAAAATGCGGGCTTTGACGCGGGCGTAGTAGCAAACTCCATAAGCGTAAGCAAAGACGACAACTACGGCTTTAACGCAGCTACGGGTGAGTATGTGGATATGTTTAAAGCCGGCATCATCGACCCAGTCAAGGTTGAGCGCGTGGCTCTTCAAAACGCGGTCAGCGTGGCGAGCTTGCTTCTAACCACGGAAGCTACTATAAGCGAGCTAAAAGAGGACAAACCGATGCCTGCTATGCCTGATATGAGTGGTATGGGCGGTATGGGCGGCATGATGTAATACGCCTTTATCTGCGGAAGGCTCAGGCTTTCCGCAGGATTTATTTTAAACTTTCTTTATAATTTTTACAAAAAATCCACAAAATTATCCTTTCTAATAATTAAAAAATATCCTTGAACTCTATAGCGATTAAAATTTACAAACTTTGATATGTGAGCTTAAATTGGATCAAATTTGCTTTAATAAGAAGCAAGCGTAAAATTTTAGTCATATTTAAAATATTGCAACGGTGGGTTGTGTGCGGGTGGTAAATTTACCTAATGCTTTAAATTTTAAAATGTATAGAATGAAAAAGTCGGAATTTCTTCCGACTTTGGTTTTATAGTTTGCCGCCTTCAATGACGAGAGATTCCGGATTTACGCTATCGCCGTAGATCGGTTTTAGCGTGGCGTCATAGTTTTTATGGAAGAAATTTTCCTTGCCAAGCTCTACAATCTCGTTATTTAGCCACTCAAGTAGCGCTTTGTTGCCCTTTTTGACCGCAGGCGCGATGACGTCGACCTCGCCTAGAGCTTCGATACCGACGGTAAAGCCAGGATTTTCTTTAGCCCACGCAAAAAGCAGCGCGTTATCGTGCGCTAGTGCCGCGCCTCTTTTATCTACCAAAGCGGCGAAGGTTTCGGTGTTTTGGTCGTATTTTATAAGCCCGATGTCAGGGTGATTTTTCGTGAAATACGCGTCCGCAGTCGTGCCTTTATTGACGATTAGTTTTTTGCCTTTTAGCTCGTCCACGCTTTTTATGACCGCACCGTCCGGGCTAACTACGCCTAGCGACACTTTCATATACGGAAGCGCAAAATCAACGACTCTAGCGCGCTCCGGCGTTTTCGTAAAATTTGCCAAAGTGATGTCGACTTTGTCGGCTACTAGCACTTCTACGCGGCCTGCCGCTTCTACGAGTTCGAATTTAACTTTGCTCTCGTCGCCCAGCAGATCCTTTGCGATGCGTTTGGCGAAGTATATGTCATAGCCTTGGTTTTTGCCCTCTTTATCGACGTAGCCAAACGGCGGTTTGTCGCTAAAGACGCCCACGCGCACGTATCCGCGCTCTTTGATTTTAGCCAAAGCGTCAGCTTCGGCAGCCTGCAAATTAGCCTGACCCGTTAGAAAGACGGCGGCGAATGTTGCCAAAAATGAAAACAGAAGTTTTCTCATTCTTTCTCCTTTAAAATAAAGTGTGCAAAATATACAAAAGCTTGGCTAAAATGCGACTAAATTTGTACTTTTTTGGATGGCTGGCGCAGAGAATAATCAAATTTTGTTTAAAAACGTAACGCTAGATTTAAAATGGAGTGAAAAATTTACTCAATATAAATTTGCAAATTTAATTTTAAATTTAAGAAATGGCTAGCGGATCAAATTTGCACTGGTTATTTTGAGTAAATTTGAGTTAAAGCATGATGTTAAATCTAGGTTATTTAAATTTAACGAAAGGGAAAAGGCTTAACAGCTAAATTTGACAAAAAGCTTTCAAATTTAGCCAAAAAACGTCAAATTTAAGCCCCTAAAACGAAAACAAATTTAAAAATTTCTTCGCGCGTTCGCTTTTTGGATGCGTGAAAAATGCCTCGGGCTCGCTCTCCTCGACGATTTTGCCCTCATCCATGAAGACGATACGATTTGCTACCGAGCGTGCAAAGCCCATCTCGTGCGTTACGATTAGCATCGTCATGCCGTCTTTTGCGAGGTTTATGACGACGTCTAGCACCTCGCGCACGATCTCGGGGTCTAGCGAGGCCGTTATCTCGTCAAACAGCATGATCTCTGGCCTCATGCAAAGCGCGCGCACGATGGCGATACGTTGCTTTTGTCCGCCGCTAAGCTCCTTTGGATAGGCGTATTTTTTGTGTTTTAGGCCAACTTTTTCCAGCCACGCTTCGGCCTCTTTTTCGACCTCTTCGCGGTTTCTTTTTTGCGCTTTTACCGGGCCTAGCACGATGTTTTCAATGACGTTCATATGGTCAAACAGCTCGTAGTTTTGAAAAACCATGCCCACTTTTTGTCGGATTTTTATCCAGTCTTTGTAGTCTTTGTCGATCTTTTCGCCAGCTATTTCTATCTGCCCGCCATCAAAGGGCTCAAGGCCGTTTATGCAGCGCAAAGTTGTGCTTTTGCCGCATCCTGACGGCCCCAGGATCACGACCACTTCGCCGTTTTTGACGCTAAGGTCGATGCCTTTTAGCACCTGCAAGTCGCCGTAAGATTTGCTTAAATTTGAGAGTTTTAAAATTTCGCTCATTTGATTCCTTATGCCCATCTGTTTTCAAGTATCTTGGATAGTTTTGAGATAGGATAGCAGATGAGAAAATATAATAAAAATATAAAGCCGTATATCCAAAACGGCACGGTCGGGTTGGCGGTTAGGCTCGCCGCCTCGATCGTTTGCTGTCCGACTTTTAGCAAGTCGGGTACGCCGATGAGGGCGACGATCGGGGTGGTTTTGATGATACGGCTTAGCAAATTTACGCCCGCAGGCACTAGGCGACGCGTGGCTAGCGGGATCACGACGTAAAGATAAATTTGAGTCTTGCTAAGCGCCAGGGCCGCCGCACTCTCAAACTGATGCCGCGGTATCGATACGATCGCGCCGCGCACGATATCCATCATCTCAAACACGCCCCACAGGCTAAAGACGATGAGCGAGGCGTTAAATTTGGAGATATCGAGCCCAAATGTCTTGCTCGCGCCGTAGTAAAATAAAAATAGCCAGACGATTTGAGGCATTATACGTACGATTTCGAGGCAAATTTTTAGGACGAAAAAGATAAATTTGTTTTTCGAGCTCATAGCCACGCCCAAAAACGTGCCTAAAACAAGGGAGATCGCGATCGAGATGGCTGAAATCTGCACGCTCATCCACAGCCCCTCGAAAATCAGCCGCTTTAAAACTAGCGGGTCGAATAAAATGCTAACTCCGTCCAACTCTCATCCTTTTCTCAAGCCAAAATAACACCAAAGATATCGGCAAAATGATAATCAAATAGCTAACGACGAGCATAAAAAGCGCCTCGTCTGTCTTGTAGTAAAGTCCGATAAGATCCTTCGCGACGTAGACTAGATCAGCAAGCGCTACTATACTAACGATACTGGTCTCTTTTAGTAAAAATATGACGTTTGCACTGATACTTGGAAGCGCCACGCTAAAGGCTTGTGGCAATATGACATATCTTAGAAGCTGGTTTTTGCTAAGCGCGATGCTTAGCCCTGCTTCTATCTGCGACTTTCTAACCGCTTCAAAGCCAAGTCTAAAGCTCTCGCTCATATAGCTGCCACCAAGAAAGCTAAGTCCAGCGACCGCACAGGTAAAACCACTCATCGAAATTCCAAGCTTTGGCAAGCCGTAGTATAAAAAAAATAGCTGGATGAGAAGTGGTGTGTTTCTTGAGAGCTCAACGTAGCAATCAACAATCTTTGAGAGAAATTTTAGCTTGTAAAATTTCACAGTCATACAAAAAATACCTATCAAAATAGAAAAAATGATCCCTAAAAAAGCAATCTCAATCGTAAGCACCCCGGCTTTTACAAAAAGAGGGTAAAATTTCTCAATAAACTCAAAATCCATAAACTTTAATCCAATCTGAAAAATGGATGTATTTTATCTCAATAATCATAAATTTAAAACTAATTAGGTATTATCGCAACTTAATTTTAAGCT
>NZ_CALIAV010000087.1 GCF_938045625.1 uncultured Campylobacter sp. | reverse complement strand
TATAAGCTAAATATCTTATGAATATAATCTATAAATTATAATTATTCAGCAATCATCAGTT
The DNA here is from genome assembly GCF_938045625.1 of uncultured Campylobacter sp. Lineage (GTDB taxonomy): Bacteria > Campylobacterota > Campylobacteria > Campylobacterales > Campylobacteraceae > Campylobacter_A. Next base: position 6,167 of record NZ_CALIAV010000087.1, on the reverse strand, counting down.
AATCAAATAAAAAATCATTTCCCTCCTTTTTTAGAAAATTATGGTATAATTGGCGATAGTATTCTGTAAAATAGAACACTAAACATCAAGTAACTTTAAAGGAGTCCTTAATGGCAGTAACACAAGCAGAGGTTGCGCAGCTTTATGTGGCGTTATTTAACAGAGCCCCCGAAGGCGCTGGATTCAAGGCATGGATTAATTTCGGCCACAACAAAACACAGGCCGAGATAGCCCAATTAATGCTAGAATCCCCGGCAGCTATAGAGTACTATGGCGGCAGAATAGACCAAGATAAAGACTATATAGAGCTTATCTATAAAAACATTCTTGGTAAAGATTACACAAAAGATCCTGATGGTATTAACGCATGGGTTAAGCACCTTCAGCTAGGTCATTCAAGAGGCGAGACTCTTGTGAAACTATTTGAAGTAGCTCAGTCTGCAGAAGCAAAAGCGGCAGATCCGGTTGCAGCTAAAATTTTCGAAAACAAGACGGCTATTTCAGCTTATATGGCTGAAAAAATCGCTAACATAGAAACAAGTGTTTCTGGAAGTTATGATTATAAACCGTTTCAGGAAATTATAAAAACTACAACTGATACCAATTTTGAAGAGCAAAAAGCAAAAATAGATGCCCTTGCTGCTTCTACGGTTCATACTCTTACCACTGAACCAAATGATCTTACCGGTGGAGTTGGACAAGATATTTTTAACGCGGTTGCAGATTCGTTTGTTGCTACAAACACTCTCAAACCTACTGATAAAATCGATGGCGGAACAGGTGAAAATACTTTAAATGTTACCGTAAAAGATAATTTTAATGGTATGACTACCGGTTTTATCAAAAACATCGATAATTTAAATTTGACAAGCACTGCTACAACTAAAAAAACCTTTAATGCACGAGATATTGAGGGTCTTAAGAAGGTAAGCTTAGATAGTGAAAATGGTATAAATTTCATAAATCCTCACAATTTAGTCGATTTAACCATTGAAAATCTAAAAAGCAGTACGGAGTCGTTTAAATTAAATTATAACACCGGAACTATCGCTGGCACAAATGATACGCAAAATTTGACATTAGATAATGTAAATTTGCATAAAAAAGCTATAGATAACGTGGTTGGCGTAGATGGCACGGGCATAGATATCCCAAATATCGAAAATTTAAACATAACCACAAAAGGCGAGAAAAGCACCGTATTTATAAAATCAGGTGATAACACAAACCACTATAAAACAATATCCGTCAAAGGTACTACCGATGTTAAGCTTATGGTGGAAAGCGATCGCTTAGAAAAGGTCGATGCTTCTGCATTTACTCACAATCTAGAGTATGAGTTTAACCCTAGTCAACACACCCCTATCGGTGCCACAAATGTTATAAAAGGCGGTAGCGGTAATGACACTATAAAACTTGACTTTAAAGATGTAGATGCTACAAATAAAACAAATTTCGATATAGACGGCGGTGCTGGTAAAGATACGCTAAATATCGAAAGATTAAAAGCAAAAGAGAACAAATTTACCGTAAACAACATAGAAAAGGTAAATATACAAAAAGTAGACACCGGTACGGCAAATGATACTGCAAGTATAGATTTTGCTGGCTCAGACGTAACAGCTCTTAACACCACAAAAACAAAGAGCAACCTAGTAGTTACAAACTCTACTATAAAAAGCGTTACGGTAGACAAGCCTGATCCGGAAAATACCGATGTAGCTTCCGGCCCTTACGGTAGAGTCGAGTTTAAAAACGGTTATTTACAAGAGATCAATATAACAAACACAATCGATCCTCAAGACGTTAACGGCAATGCTATAATAAATGCTGTTACTCCTGGACTACGCAGCCAGGTTACAGCTTATGTAGCTGCTGACGAGAGCGAAAGAGTAACCGTAAACGTAGATAAAAACGTATATGCTCAAAAGATCGGCGGAGCCGGCGCTACCGCTGCTTGGGTAGACGGTAACAAAATGCATGCAAACGAAGGTATAGGCATCATAGCTCCAAAAGCTAAAGATATAACCGTAAATTTCAACTCTATCGGTACATATGGCAATAGCGTACCTAATATTACGGGCATGAGCCTTACAAACATAGCGGTTCATGATCTATCTTCTACTATTCCGTTGCCTCCAAAAACCCTTGAGAAGTTGACCGTAAATTCAAAGTCAAGCATTCTAAGTAACCTGGATGCTACTTTCTTTGAGAAGCTAAAGGCTTTCAACATTAATACCGATGACAACTTTGACGCTTACGGTACTAGAGAGTTTAATGACATCGAGCAGATCAACGCTAGAGGTCTTGCTTCAAATAATATCAAAACCGGTAATGTTTATTTTGTAGATAACGTGATCGGTAAAGGTAGTGGCGCGGGTGCAGGCACAGCTGACGCTACTCAGTCTATTGCCATCACTGCTGAGCACTTAAATTCATTTAAGGCGAGCAAAGGCGTATTTACAAAAGGTTCTATTTCTGTAACCTTGAATGACATCGGCGGTAATGTCGAGATGGTAAACGCCATAAACAACATAACTACTGCCGCAAACAACCCGACTACCGGCTCTACGATGAAGGGCTATTTTGATTCTACCCTTACGACTTGGAACTTCCCGTACGCAACAGCCGATAACTCTATCGTTACTGAGGGTACGTTTAGCGTGAATGGTAACAACATCAATAATCTTTTGATAGGTAATATAGCCGCGAGAGATATAGAGATCAATCCTGGTAATGCAAGAGGTAACGTTAGCATAGCAAGCGGCGGTGGACAGTATACTAGCTCATCTTCGTATGCGAATTCGGTAGGTAAAGTCGGTAACGACAAAACCATAAACAACACGATAGATATGTCTCAAATGGCAGGCTCATATAACATAGGCGAGCTGTTTGGACAAAATGTTAATTTCAAAGGAGCTGTATTTACTAGGCCTACGTATTATAGCCCTGAAATAGACACCGGACTAGCTAGCGATAGATGGAATACCGGTCAAGGCTCAACTCCAAATGCGATTAAAGTAAATTTCGGCGGAGCTAGAACCGGAACAAATCCTGGAGATAAGCAAGATGTCGTAAACCTTAACGTAAGCGGCGTCCAGACCGGCGAAAAAACCGACGTATACGTCAAATTTGATGACGGTACGGCTTCTCCTAACGACCTTAAAAAATTTGTCGCTAAGGGCGAAAACATAAACCTTATAGTAAATCCTAAATTTAACGCTGCGACTACTTCAAAGCTAGAGACTATCGATCTAAGCGAAGTAAAAGCAGGATCTACTTCGTGGGTAAATCTATCTACCGTTCCTTATAGCACGGATACGACGAGCCATAGCGGATCTACTAATTCAGGTTATAGCAGCTGGCACAATAGAGAGGCAAATCAAGGTTTCGGCAACGCAGGCAACTCAAACCTAAAAAATCCTCTTTCAGACAACTACGGCACCGCGTCTACAGCTAACTTTAAGGCTACTTCAACATTACCTGATTTTGGTCCTAGAACCGGCGTTACCGGTAACGATGCGCCTACTTTCAACGGTACCAAGTGGAGTCATAAAAATGTCGACGGAACAACTACAAACTTAACAAGACCGTCTACTGAACTAGTAAGAGAAAAGAGTGACCTAGGTGCAAATGCTCACGAGAAACTTAAAGAGATCAAGGGTACTCAAGGTAACGACGTGGTATTGCTAGCTAACGATATGGCTACAAATAACGGTACCGGTAAGCTAAACGTAGATCTAGGCGACGGAGACGACATCATCCATGTAGGTACTTTGGCCACAAACACCGAGATCATCATCGACGGCGGCAAAGGACGCGATCTATTTGACGTAAGTAGAGCTAAAACCGATGCTAGCGTAAGTAAAATCGTAACTATCAAAAATATCGAGGCTGGCGATAGAATCAAACTCGCCGACTGGTTTGCGCACGGCTATGATCCTAAAGACCCTACCGGCGACAACAAAGATGCTGTTTATACAAATTCGCAGTTCCATACTAGAAACGCCACGGATATCAAGGTAAAATTCTATGACTATAACCACCCTGGAACTACAGGCGACAATAACCCGGCTACAAACGGTAGATATTTCCATACCGAGGTTGCTAATAACAAACTAGCTAAAGACGTCCAACATGTAACTCCTGTCTACGATAAACCTGTAGATATCACCGGTAGTACCGTAAACGGACAAAACGATACGTCTACAACCCCTCCAAGTAGTAAAGTAACCGGTTATGAATACTCTACAAACACTAAACCTACTATACTCCCTGGCGTAGAAAAGGGCGTAGTATCTCAATCCGGTACAGACGGTCATGCCGGCGGTGACAGATATGAGTATACTGCTAAATACGGCGACCTCGCATGGCAGACAGGTGCCGCTACAAATGACAAAACTATCGTAGCGAGCGGTAGCCAAAATATCTCCGTGGGCGGAAAAAATGCGGACGGTCAGTATGCTACTGAAACATTCCTAAACGGCGCTACAAAACCGTTTGTAGAGACTGGTTCCGCTCCTATTACGGCTGACTTGTCTACTACTAAGAGCACTGGCGTAAGTTTAACGGGCGTTAGCTATAATAGTGTTCCGAGCAATTGGATCTCAGGTCACTCTAGCGGTACTCCTCCAACCGGCACAACATGGGTTGATTGGACCGTTACGAAAGTCGATGGCACTACGGCTCAGTATCATAACCATACTGGCAACATTGCGTCCGACCCTACTGCTTCGGTACCTGCAGCCACTTGGCGTTTAAATACAGACGGTAAATTTTACGAGCTTGGCACAGGGCAAAACCAACACACTATCGTGAACGGCGTGCTATATTCTAACGAATACACCGATGCTCACGGTGTTCACGGTACTGCCGGCGCGGTTCTTGGCGGTACGCCTATCTCGGCCCACGGCAACGTAATCATACAAGGCTCAGGCGTAGCGGGACAAATAGGACCTAACGCAACGGCACCTACTGCTACAAACCTAAGAAAAGCCGTCGTCATAGAGACGTCTAATACAAGCGATAAGTATATAGGCAATATCAACAGTAGCGATAAGTCTCTATACGATGCGCACAATATCGTAAAACTAACCGTAAACTCTAAACTTACCGATTTGAGTACGGTTGCCGGCCTAGATACCCTAGTCCAAGCTGTAAATCACGCCATAGCTCACAATAGACTATGGAATGATACTACTCAAGTTAGAGACGACGGCCTTAGATTTAGCGCGACTTACTATAGCGATGCAGACGGCGCTACTACGTGGGGTCAAACTATAAGCGGCTACGTAAGACACATCAACTGGGGTGGCGGCGATAACGGATATTACGACGCTCACAACGATAGACTATATGCGTTCTCTTGGAAGGGCGATACATACCTAGTTTATGATAAAAAAGCTGTAGCTGCAGGTACTACCAATTCGATAGGTACTGAAGACACTATCGTAAGACTTGCCGGTGTAAACCTAGAAAACCTAAAATACACCGTTGATCCTGAAAAAGGTACTATCACTATCGATAGTCTCGATCAGGCTTAATCTTCTCTCAGGCGGCTTATGCCGCCTGATTTTTTATCTGACTTTATCTTCGTATTATTTTTAGTAGTTTTTTATTTTATAGCCCTTAATCCGCCCAAACCCAACCACACCAAATTTGACTTTATTTTCATTCCATCCCTACCCCGATATAGTCACGTTTTTAGGCTAAATAAATCTTTAAATATTACAAATAAATTCCAAATTACACATTCATTTAAGCTTATTCTTTAAAGTTAAGTCCTATAATAACACTAGCTAAAATAAATTTAATCTAAGGAGGACGCCTAAAGACGCCAATAGTAATAAAGGTATTTAGAGTAGAGTCGTAAATTAAAGATTTACAGGTAATAGCTAAGTAAATTTAAGGAGAAGCTATGAAAAACTCAAACGTTTCAAGAAGAGATTTTGTTAAGTTAAGTATGGTAGGTGCCGGAGCTTTGGCTCTAGGCGGAGTAAATGCTCAAGCTGCGGTTAACGCTAAAGACGTCAAATTTGACGAGGAGTGGGACGTAGTTATCGTGGGCTCTGGTTTTGCAGGACTTGCAGCTGGTATCACCGCAGCCGAAAAGGGCAATAAAGTCCTAATCCTAGAAAAGATGGGACGCGTCGGCGGTAACTCCGTAA
>NZ_CALIAV010000086.1 GCF_938045625.1 uncultured Campylobacter sp. | reverse complement strand
CGGATAATTTTTATGCTTATTTTGCTAAATATTTTGCTTGCTATTGTATGTTTTTTGAGAAAATTTTAATGAAGTAAATTGGATTAATAAAAAATGTAAGAATAAAATAGAGCTTTTAATTAGCCCTATTTTTTATGTTTTTTAGGATAGTCAAAAAACAGAGCTTTTGCGCCGTGTTCTTTTAACTCCTTGAAGCTGCCGTCAAATTCGATGCAAAAGATGCCGCAAGTCGGGATATTTCCGATAGCGCCGTCGCTTAAAAGCTCGCAAATTTCAGTTATTGCGTCGTTGTGTCCGATGATAAATACGCTTTGAAATTTGTCGTCAAACTCTCTTATAAAGGCTAAAAGCTCGTGCGTCTGCGCTCCATATAGCCCGTCTTTAAATTTGATTTTCTTCTTAAATTTAATTGCTTCGGCTAGCTTTTGAGCCGTTTTGGCGCAGCGTTTAGCTGGACTTGAAAATATCGCATCTGCTCCCACCTCGTGCTTTTTTAGTCGTTCGCACATCAGCGCCAGATCCTTTTTGCCTCGCTCGCTTAGATCGCGCTCAAAGTCGCTACCCTCACCCTCATCTACGGCTTTTGCGTGCCTGATAAAGTAGATTTTTTTCATTTTATTCCGCCTTTCCGGCTTTCGCTATATTTTTTATGTGCTCGATTTCCGCCTCGCTAAAGCCTGATTTTAGGCGTGCGCTTACGTTTAGCTCGCGGGATTGCAAAAAGGCTTTGGGATAGATTTTTTGCACGATTTGCGCGTAGATTTCAGGGCTTACGCCTTCTTTTTCGCAGGCAAATTTAAACCACCGATCGCCCTTTGAGACGTGCGAGATCTCCTCGTCTAAGATAACTTGCAAAATTTCGCAAAGCTGCGCCTTGTTTTCGTCTTTTTCGCGCTCGATTTCCAGTTTTTTTAGCATAAACGCATTTGCGTCAAGGCCGTTTGCCTCCATATATCTAGGTAGCACGGCCATGCGCTCGAGCAGCGACGCGGAGGTGTTTTGCAGGGCGATAAAAAGCCCGTCGTGCACGGTAAAATCGCCGTATTTCACGCTAAATTTAGCCATGTGCTCCTCGATCATCTTAAAGTGTCTGATCTCATCCTTGGCGACCTCGAGCCAGTCGTCATAGTAGGCCTTTGGTAGCGCGCGGAAGCGATACGCCGCATCTAGCGCGATATCCACGGCGCTGTATTCGATGTGAGCGATCGAGTGAAGGAAGGCTTTTTGCTTGTCCGCTTGCTTTTTGCCGCCGATTTCCCTCATGGCTACTACCTCGCAAAATACCGCGTAGCTCGGGCGCTTAAGCTGTTTTATCTCGTCAAATTTACCGCCCTCTTCTATCTGTGCGTCAAATTTACCTGCCTTATACTCGGCGTAAAATCGTCTAAATTTATCAAATTTAAGCTCCTTGTCGCCGCACTCTAAAATTTCCCAAATTTGATCGAAAAATCTCATTTTATCACCTTAAATTTTACTCCGAAATATCCTAGCGCAAAGCCGATAATATGCGCGTACCAGGCGACGTTTACGCCTATAGCTACGGGCGCGAAGCTCATTAGTAAGATCGCGATGATGAGCCCCTTTCGGCTACTGGCGTCCAAAAACGCCAAAATACCGAGCAGTAGGCTAATTGCGCCGCTAGCTCCGACTAAATTTATAAAAGTTCCGTTGGTTTTAAACATAACATAAATATAAACAAAACTAAGCAGCGAGGTCAAAACGCCTCCTATGCAGTAAATAACGGCAAATTTTTCGCTGCCGTAGTACCGCTCAAGAAGCGATCCAAACTGATACAAAACCGCCATATTCATCAGCAGATGGGCCAAATTTGCGTGCATAAACATCGAGGTAGCGGGCTGCCAAACGTAAAGTCCGTCTGTGAAAAACATATTTAGCCCAAGCGTCACGTTACTACCGCAAATGCCGCAGTAAACGGCAAAATATACTAGACAATTTAACGCGATGAGCGATATCGTAGCTTTCAAAAACGGCTCCTTTTTAAAGGCTTTATCATATAAAATTTAGACATAAATTTAGCTAAAAATTAACCTTGCCAAAGCCGGCGAATCTGTTTGACGTTAGGCAAGTAGCGTCGCCGCCTTTGCACGCTACGATGTAGGAGTTTACCTCTTTGCCGCCTATTTTGTGGCTATTTTTTTGAAATAGATTTATAAATCCGCTTTTGTTTTTGCCTCTGGTATTATGCATAAATCTTATAGTTCCGTCGTCCTCTATGCGGTCTATGATGCCAAGGTGGGTTATGATTTGCTTGTTTTTGCCTTTAGTTTGACTCGTAGTGTTGTTAAAAAACACCAAATCTCCGAGCTTTGGGCTTGTTTGCGAGACCAAATTTCGCTTTTTATAAAAATTATAAATGGCTTGCGATTTTGATCCGCTTTCTCCGTAAAATTTGAGCAAATTTGTCTCGGAAAAGTAAACGTTGTTTATGTTTTTATTTACGAGAGAGACGAAACCCGAGCAGTCTCCGCCGTCTTTTTTGCCTAAAAAGCCTTGCATAAAATTTGAAAGCGCGATGCCGCCTAGATCGTTAAATACGTCTTGCTGCGAGTTTAAAAATCTCGCATTTAAGATCTGTCCGCTTTGATCTGTCGGATAAATTTTGGGCGCATCGTTCGCGCATCCGCTAAAAATCAAAGCCGCAATCGGCGAAAGCCGTAAAAAAATGGTAAATTTCATTTAAATCATCCTATTTTATATTTAAGACAGCGTTTTGCGGTAAATTTAAGCACAATAAACGAGCCACCTAGAAGCAAGATTATATAAATAAATCGGTAAATATCGGCATAAATTTAAATTTATAAGCTAAATTTCACTATACTTTGGGTTTTATTTAAGGATTTAAGAATATGTATTATCTAGAAATCGAAGGAAACGCGAAACTAGGCGGCGAGGTCGCCATAAGTGGTGCGAAAAACGCCGCCCTGCCCCTCATAGCCGCGGCTCTAATCATAAAAAACGACGTGACGCTAAAAAATATGCCAAACGTCGCGGATATAAAAACATTAGCTACTCTGCTAGTAAATTTGGGCGCAAAATGCGAATTTACGGACGAACATACGTTAAAAATCAACTCAAATTACGTTAGCTCCACAAAGGCCAACTACGACATCGTGCGTAAAATGCGCGCCTCTATCTTGGTTCTTGGCCCGCTACTAGCTAGGTTTGGCCACTGCGAGGTGAGCCTGCCCGGCGGCTGCGCGATCGGACAAAGGCCGATAGATCTACACCTAAGCGCGCTAGAAAAAATGGGCGCAAACATCGAGATAAAACAAGGCTACGTCGTAGCCACGGCGCCAGACGGGCTAAAGGGCGCGCAGATCGTGTTTGACAAGATCACGGTAACGGGCAGCGAAAACATCATAATGGCCGCCGCGCTCGCTCACGGCACGACGCGTCTAATCAACGTCGCTAAAGAGCCCGAGGTGGTGCAGCTTTGCGAGGTTTTGGCCGCAGGTGGCGTGAAGATCGAGGGGATCGGCACGGATGAGCTGGTGATCGAGGGTACGGATAGGCGCTTGCTGGATGTGAGCGAGATTACGGTTATCCCCGATAGGATCGAGGCCGGGACGTATCTTTGCGCCGGAGCGATCACGAACTCGCAAGTCACCATCACAAACGCCAATGCCGCGCATCTACGAGCCGTGCTTACTAAATTTAACCAAATGGGCCTTGAAACCGTCGTGGACGGCCATAAAATCACGATAATGCCGACTAAAAACGTAAATCCCGTCGAGATCGTGACGACTGAGTTTCCGGGATTTCCGACCGATATGCAGGCGCAGTTTATGGCACTCTCGCTCGTAGCAAACGGCGTCAGCACGATCGACGAGAGGCTTTTTGAGAACCGATTTATGCACGTTAGCGAGCTCACGCGTATGGGTGCGGACATCCGCCTAAACGGCCACATTGCGACGATCTACGGCGGAGGCGAGATAAACGCCGCAGACGTGATGGCTACCGATCTGCGCGCAAGCTCGGCCCTAGTGCTAGCGGCCCTTGCCGCAAACGGAACTAGCCGCGTGCACAGAATTTACCACCTAGATAGAGGCTATGAGGGGCTAGAGCGCAAGCTAGCGGCTCTGGGTGCAAAAATACGCAGGTTGGAGGAGTAAAATGACGCTAGAGCTTGCTCAAAATTTAATCCTAGAAAAAGCCAAATTTGACGGCTGCGGCGAGCTTGTAAGCCTTGAGCGCGCGACGGGTAAAGTTTTAGCCCAGGATGTAATTGCGGTTAAAAATTTGCCCTCTTTCGATAACGCTGCGATGGACGGCTACGCGCTCAAATTTGACGATTTTGACGAGCCTTTGAGTATCGCAGCAACCGTGCTAGCAGGCGACGAGGCCGAGATCGCGCTAAAAAAAGGCAAATGCGTAAAGATAATGACCGGCGCAAAAATGCCTATAAATGCCGACACGGTCGTGCCTTTTGAGGATGCGGTTTTGCTAGACGGCAAGCTCTCGCCGCAAAGTAAAGTTAAAAAATTTAACGCCCTAAGATACAAAGGCGAAGAGGTCAAAGCGGGTGAAATTTTGCTAAAAAAAGGCGAAATTTTAACGCCTGCAAGGGTGATGATGCTAGCCGCGCAGGGCATCTACTGCGTCTGCGTAGAGCGCGAGATAAAGATCGGTATATTTTCAAGCGGTGATGAAGTGGTCGAGCCGTGGCAAAACGCGAGCGAGGAGCAAATTTACAACGCAAACGGCGCAGGCATCTCGTCACTGCTTCAAAGCTTCGGCTTTGCTAGCTCGTATGCGGGCATCATAAAAGACGACTTGGAAAGCACGACGCGCGCGCTTAGGACGGCCGAATTTGACGTTATTATCACAAGCGGTGGAGCGAGCAAGGGTGAGGCTGATTTTATGAAAACGGCGCTTTTAAATTTGGGCTTTAGCGAGCTTTTTGACGGCGTAAATATCCGCCCGGGACGACCGAGCAAGGCATTTATAAAAGGTAAAAAAATCGTTTTTATACTACCTGGAAATCCGATGGCTGCGTTTTTGATGTGCTTTTTGCTAGTCGTTCCTTTTTTAAAGGGCGCACAGCTTGAAAAATTTGACGCCGTTTTAAATCAAGACGTAAAAATAAAATCTGGACGCCAAAATATCGTACTAGGCAGCTTTTGCGAAGGCAAATTTAGCGTGACGGATAATAATAAATTCGGATCTGGCATGATAACTCCGCTCATCAAAAGTAACGCCGTTTTGGTAACAAACGAGAGTCTTGGCGAGCTAAAAGCGGGCGAAATCGTAAAAATTTTGAAATTTTCTTGACAAATGAAAACGTTTTTGCTAAAATTGCGACTTCTCAAACGGTGCGGGAATAGCTCAGGGGTAGAGCACAACCTTGCCAAGGTTGGGGTCGCGAGTTCGAATCTCGTTTCCCGCTCCATTTTTTTCTTACTATTTTTTCCCATTTTTTTATTTTCTTCAGATTTAGCGCTTTGGCCGATGTATTGCGTTTCAAATGGCAAAATAACGCTTGCGGACTTGGGTTTTGCGGGTAAAAACGATGAGATTTTAAATTTGGGCGAAAACAAAGCTGCAAAAATAAATTCGCGAGACTTAGCTGAAATTTTAAAAAAACACGGTGTCAGTCTTGAGGATAAAAGCGGCGGAGAGACGATATTTGTGAAAAACTGCGACGCATTGGCTCTTGTGCAGCGCGCCTTTTTACAAGAGGTTGCGGGCGAGTTTAAGGGGCTGCAATTTGTAAAATTTCCGCTCATCGAGCCTCAAAATGAACTTCCTAAAAATTTCCACGAATACAAATTTGACAAAATTTACGTAAATAAAATCAATCCAAAAGGTAGCTTTAGAGCTAGTTTTATCACGCCAAACGGCTCGCAGCCAAGCGTTTTTTTTAGATACGAAGTTAGCGCAAAAATGCCGGTTTTGCGGGCTACTAAGCCACTTACGACGCGCCAGATGCTAGGTATAGACGACTTTGCAAAAGATTGGGTCGAGCTTGGCGAGTTTAGCCCCGACATGATGAGTGATGCGCCAAACGCGAGGCTAGCGACGAAGCAAAACATAAAAAGCGGCGAAGTGTTGCGACTGCGGCAGTTTACGCCGTTGCCGCTCATCAAAAAAGGCGAGCGCGTTAACGCCGTGCTTAGCGACGGTGCGCTCAGCATCATCGTCGAGGTCACGGCGCTAGAAAACGGAAATCTAGGCGAGACCATCAAGGTCAAAAACAACGATAAAAAGGTCTTTAGCGCTCAAATCATCTCAAAAAAACAGGTGATGATAAGATGAAAATTTTTCTAGGCATTAGCGGCGCAAGCGGCGTAAATCTGGGGCTAAAGCTTGCCCGTGAGATAGCAAAAAGAAGCGAGCTGCATCTGTGCGTGAGTAAAAACGCGATGAACGTGCTGGAAAAAGAGCTAAATTTGACGGATATTTTTTATAAAAACGACGCAGCTGCTAAATTTGACGAAAATCACGGCGGTAGAAACGCTACGGCCGTAAATTTTCAAATTTCGGCGCAAAATAGAGAAAACGACTCGCAGTCGCGCCGCGACGAAGACGAAAAAAGCGTAAATTTTTGCTCCGCACAAGGCGAGCTGGACTTTGTAGGCGGAGACGAAAGATCGCAAAACCAAAGCGACAAATTTACGGATAATGCGCAAGATTTGGGCGGTAATGTTATAAAATTTGACGCTTTGGATAACTGCGCTCTTGACGACACAAACGAGCAAATTTGTAAATTTGACGGCGGTAAATTTCAAAACAAGAGCGAATTTGATAAAAACCGCGCTCAAAAAGAGGAAATTTATCAAATTTGGCAAGATTTGCAAAATCGCGCCGTTATCCACGATGACTCCGATCTTGCTGCGGCTCCTAGCTCGGGCTCGTTTGGCATAGACGCTACTATCGTTGCGCCCTGCTCTATTAGTACCCTAGCTAAAATCCACGCAGGCTTTGCCGACACTCTGATAACCCGCGCCGCCGCAGTCGCGCTAAAGGAGCGAAAAAGGCTGGTTTTGGGTGTTAGAGAGATGCCGTTTTCTACGCTAGCGCTCGAGCACGCGGCCAAGCTCTCCGCTCTTGGCACCGTTATTGCTCCGCCTATTTTGGGCTATTATTCTGGTCAAAACAGCCTTTGGGATATGGAAAATTTCATCATCGGCAAGTGGCTTGACCTGCTCGGGTTAGAGCATCAAATTTACAAAAGATGGAGCTAAAAACAGCTGCACTAGCCGCAAGATAAAGTCCTGTTTTAGGCATAAAATAGTAAAATCATCCTCTAAAATTTAAAGGCGAAAAATGAAAGCTTGTATCTATCCCGGCACCTTTGATCCCGTCACAAACGGCCATCTGGACGTCATCAAGCGCGCGGCCAAAATTTTCGATAAAGTCATCGTCGCGGTTGCGGCTAGTGAGAGCAAACAGCCCTATTTTAGTTTGGCTAGACGCGTAGAAATGGTAAAAATCTCAACGACGGATCTAAAAAACGTCGAGGTCGTCGGTTTTGATAACCTGCTCGTAGATTTTGCTAAAAGCTGCGGCGTAAACGTCGTGATCCGCGGACTTCGCGCGGTCAGCGACTTTGAGTACGAGCTGCAAATCGGCTACGCAAACGCCGTGCTTTGGGAGGAGCTTGAGACCGTTTATCTGATGCCGAGCCTGCAAAACGCCTTTATCTCAAGCTCGATCGTGCGCTCCGTTCTTAGCCACGACGGCGACGTTAGCAAGCTAGTTCCGGGCGAAATTTTAGAAACTTTGAAAGGCTAAATTTGTATATTTTATTTGAAGGTATCGACGGCGCGGGCAAAAGCACGCAGATAGCGCGGCTGGCGGCGGCTTACCCGCAAGCGATCGTAACCAAAGAACCGGGTGGCACGAAGCTTGGCGAAAATTTACGCGAGATTTTACTAAAAGAAAACTATCTGGATAAAAGGGCCGAAATTTTGCTATTTTTGGCCGACAGAGCCGAGCACTTCGGCAAAATAATAAAGCCAAATTTAGATAAAATGATTTTAAGCGACAGGGGCTTTGTTTCCGGCATGGCCTACGCGCTGGCGGGTGGAAATTTTAGCTTTGAAGAGCTTTTAAGCTTAAATAAATTCGCCTTGCAAGGAAATTTCCCGCAAAAAATAGTATTTTTTAAAGCAGACGAAAGCACGCTAAGATCGCGCCTAAACTCTCGCGCGCAGATGGACGGCATAGAGGCTCGCGGCTTTGGTTATTTGCTAAAAGTTCAGGACGCGATGGAGGAAATTTTACAAAAACTAGACGCCCGTTACGTCACGATCGACGCCGCCTGGGACGAAGAAAAAATAACGAATTTGATAAAGGAGTTTATAAATGATTAGCGCATTAAGGGGGATGAAGGACGTTTTGCCGCCCCAGTCGGGACTTTACGAGAGGATAATCAAAATCTGCGAAGAGGTCGCGAAAAACTACGGATACGAGTTCGTATTAGCTCCGCACTTGGAGCAGACGGCGCTTTTTCGCCGCAGCGTCGGAGAGAGCAGCGACATCGTGGGCAAGGAGATGTATCAGTTTGAGGACAAGGGCGGCAACGACGTTTGTCTGCGTCCGGAGGGTACGGCCGGCGTCGTGCGCGCCTTTATCGAGGCTAAATTTGACCGCGCGGGCGGCGTGAGACGGTACTTTTACCACGGTTCGATGTTTCGCTATGAACGCCCGCAAAAAGGACGCTTGCGCGAGTTTCATCAGTTTGGCTGCGAGTGCTTCAATGAACCTAGCGTTTATGAGGATGCGAGCGTTATTTTGATGATAAATGAGATTTTCTCTCGCCTTGGCATCAAAACCAAGCTACTTATAAATTCGCTCGGAGACGCCGCTAGCATGGGCGCCTACCGCGAAAAGTTGGTTAAATTTTTGGACTCGCACGAAGGGCAAATTTGCGAGGACTGCAAGCGCAGAAAGCTCACAAACCCTATCCGCGTGCTAGATTGCAAGGTAGAAAGCTGCCAAAAAATCTACGAAAACGCGCCGCTGATAATCGGTAGCCTAAACGACGAATGTGCAGCCGAGTTTAAAAAGTTACAAGAAATTTTAAGCGGCAACGGCGTGGAGTTTGAGATAGATCCAAAACTCGTGCGCGGGCTTGATTACTACTGCAAAACGGCGTTTGAGTTCGTTTCAAACGAGATCGGCGCGCAAAGCGCGGTCGCGGGCGGCGGACGCTACGACAGACTAGTCGAGTACCTAGGCGGCAAGGCTAGCTACGGCGTGGGCTTTGCGATGGGTATCGAGCGCATAATGGAAATCCTAGGCGGCCGCGAGAGCGAGAGTAAAAGAAGCGGCGTATATATCGGCGCGATGGATGCCGATGGCGTGGATGCGGTCTATAAAGTAGCGATAAATTTAAGAAAAAACCTCCCAGTCATCGTGAGCTACGAGCCAAAAAAACTACAAAAACACCTAAACGCCGCAGATAACGCTAATGCTAGGATTTGCCTTTGCGTCGGCGAGGACGAGCTAAAATCTGGCAAAATTTGGCTAAAAGATCTAAGCGAGAAGGCTGAAAAAACGCTTGATTTGGTTGATTTGGAGACGGAACTTAAAAGGATTTTAAATGTATGATTACGGTTTAAATTTGTGGGGAAATAATAACTTCATCGTCGAAAACGGTAAAATTTGCGTCAATACCGGCTCAAAACCCGCCATCATCGACATCGTAAAAAGCATCAGGAGCGAAGGCTACCGAGGCCCGCTATTGCTGCGCTTCCCTCACCTCATACACAAGCAAATTTCGCAAATTTACAAAAGCTTCGAGAGCGCGAAAAACGAATTTGGCTACAAAGGTAGTTTTAACGCCGTCTATCCGCTAAAAGTAAACCAATATCCGGGCTTTGTAAAAAACCTAGTCCGTCACGGCCAAAAGTACGGCTACGGGCTGGAGGCGGGCTCAAAGGCGGAGCTACTGCTGGTGATGGCGTATAATAACGAAGGCGCGCCGATCACCGTAAACGGCTTTAAAGATAAAGAGATGATAAATATCGGTTTTATCGCGGCCGAAATGGGGCACAACATCACGCTAACGATCGAGGGGCTAAACGAGCTTGAGGCTATCATCGCCATCGCAAAAGAGCGTTTCGCGCCAAAGCCAAACATCGGTCTGCGCATCAGGCTACATAGCAGCGGATCTGGTATCTGGGCTAAAAGCGGCGGTATAAACTCCAAATTTGGCCTAACGGCAACCGAGCTAATCGAAGCGGTAAATTTACTAAAAGAGGCAAATTTGCTCGATCGATTTAATATGATCCACTTTCATATCGGTTCGCAAATCACCGAAATCCACCCGCTAAAAAAGGCGCTAATCGAAGCAGGAAACATCTACGCCGAGCTGCGAAAAATGGGCGCGAAAAACCTAAAAGCCATAAATTTAGGCGGCGGCCTAGCCATAGAGTACTCGCAGTTTAAAGAAAACTCGAGCCGAAACTATACGCTTAGCGAATATGCCAACGATGTGGTCTATCTGCTAAAAACGATGGCGACGCAGCGAAACGAGGTGGAGCCCGATATCTTTATCGAGAGCGGCCGCTTCGTCTCGGCTTCGCATGCCGTGCTGGTCGCGCCCGTTTTGGAGCTCTTTAGCCAGGACTACACCGAGGAAAAGCTTGTGTTAAAAAAGAAAAATCCTCAGCTAATCACCGAGCTAAACGACCTGCTAAGCACGATAAAACCGTCAAACGCGATAGAGTATCTGCACGATAGCATCGATCATATGGAGAGTATACTCACGCTGTTTGATCTGGGCTACGTCGATTTGCAGGATCGCTCGAATGCTGAAATTTTAACCCACCTAATCATAAAAAAAGCGGCTAAAATCCTCGGCACCAAGCAGCACAACGCCGAGCTTTTAAAGCTGCAAGAAGAAGCGCAGGAACGCTATCTCGTAAACTTCTCGCTCTTTCAGTCGTTGCCTGATTTTTGGGGCTTAAAGCAAAATTTCCCTATCATGCCGCTTGACCGCCTAGACGTGCGCCCTACCCGCTCGGCGTCGCTGTGGGATATCACGTGCGATAGTGACGGCGAAATAGGCTTTGATGACGAGGAAAATCCTCTGTTTTTACACGACGTAGATGTGGAGCAAGAGGAGTACTTTTTAGGATTTTTCCTAGTCGGAGCGTATCAGGAGGTGCTGGGCATGAAACACAATCTCTTTACTCACCCTACCGAAGCTACTATCGAGATAGACGCCGAGGGATTTAAGGTTTCGCACCTACTAGAAAGCCAGTCTATCCTTGATATCATGGAGGATCTGGACTATGACATCTACGAGATCCAGGACATCCTAAACGAGCGCATCGAAAAGTCAAAACTCGTAACCGACTCGCAGCGCAAGCAAATTTTAGGCGAAATGTATCTGTTTTTAAACGATAATGGCTATCTAAAAACTATATCTTAAATTTACAAAAAGGAGTAAAAATGCTATCAAAAAGAGTTCAGGTGCTAGGCGAGAGCCTAACCATCGAAATCAGCACCAAGGCAAAAGAGATGAAAGCCCGCGGCGAGGACGTAATTAGTTTTGGCGCGGGCGAACCGGACTTTGACACGCCCGAGATCATCAAAAACGAAGTAAAAGCTGCCCTAGATAAAGGTTGTGGCAAATACACCGCCGTAGCGGGTACGCCCGAGGTTAGAGAGGCAGTCGCCGCAAAGCTAAAGCGCGACAACGGCCTAAACTACGCGCCAAATCAAATAATAACCAACGTCGGCGCCAAGCACTCGCTTTTTAACGTATTTCAGGCGCTAATCGACGAGGGCGACGAGGTCATCGTGCCGAGTCCGTACTGGGTGAGCTATCCGGAGATGGTCAAATTTAGCGGCGGTAAGCCCATTTTTATCGAAACTAGCGAAAAGACCGGCTTTAAAATCACTCCCGATCAGCTAAAGGCGGCGATCACTCCTAGAACTAAAATTTTAGTGTTAAACAGCCCTTGCAACCCGACGGGCGCGATATATAGCCGCAAAGAGCTGGAGGCGCTGGGCGAAGTGCTAAAAGATACGAAAATCATCGTAGCTAGCGACGAAATGTACGAAAAGCTAAACTATGAGGGCGAATTCGTCGCGACCGCGGCGGTGAGCGAGGATATGTTTAACCGCACGATCACGATAAACGGCCTAAGCAAATGCGGCGCGATGCCGGGTTGGAGATTTGGCTACATGGCTAGCCCGTTTAAAGAGCTAAACGCCGCGGTAAACAAGCTACAAAGCCAAAGCACGAGCAACATAAACTCCCTAACGCAAGCGGGCGCCATCCCTGCGTTGCTCGGCAAGGCCGACGAGGACATCGCGTATATGAAGGGCGAGTTTAAAAAGCGCCGCGACCTAGGCGTAGAGATGATAAACGCTATACCTGGACTTAGCGTGCTTAAGCCTGACGGTGCGTTTTATCTTTTCATAAACTGCTCCGAGGTTGAGCCTGATAGCATGAAGTTTTGCAAAGAGCTGCTAGAAAAGGCGAAAGTTGCCGTGGTGCCTGGCGTGGGATTTGGTATGGACGGATACTTTAGGCTGTCTTTTGCGACCGATTTAGAGAGTATCAGAAAAGGTATCGCAAGGATCGGCGAATTCGTAAAAGGCTATAAAAGATAATTAAAATTTGACTCAAATTTGACGCGGCGAGTAAATTTGCAGCGTCAAATTTCGGTTTTTGTAAATTTAACTTCTTTAGTCTTTTTTGATAACTCAAGCGTCAAATTTAAATCGCAGCTTTAATCCAAATACTCAAATTTCTGCTCAACGTTCACCATCACTTCGCAGTCGCAGTATCCGCCCTGCTCTTTGAGCCACGCAAGCACGCTCAAAACGTCTTTTACGCCTAAATTTGAGAGAATTTGCTCGGTGAGTTTTAGGTCGTGATCGCAGCCGCGCGCGTGAAGCTGGGTATCCAAAAGCTCAAAAAGCTGTATAAATTTATCCTCTGACATAGGCAAATTTTGCCTAAATTCGGCTAGTTCTTTTTCTTTTATAGCTTTTAAAATTTCTTTTCTTTTGCTTTTTTCTGTGGATTTTGCGTTCAAATTTACGCCTTTGATAGTCAAATTTGACGGCGATTATGCAAAGCTGTCAAATTTTTAGTTCTTTTTAAAAAACCTAGCGATCTTAGCTTGCAGTTTGAAAAAATCGGCTAGCTCCATTATCGGATATGCGCCCGCGTATTTTTTGCCGCCGGCGATATCTTTTGACACGCCGCCGCGCGCTGCTATCTGGGCAAAATCGCCGACTTTTAAATGCCCCGCCGAGCCGCTTTGTCCGCCCATCACGACGTTACGTCCTAGTTTGGTTGAGCCCGCTAGCCCCACCTGCGAGACTAGTATCGAGCCGTAGCCTATCTCGCAGTTGTGGCCGATTTGCACGAGGTTATCGATCTTGGCGTATGCTTTTACGACCGTGCTTTCAAACACGCCGCGATCTATCGTCGTGCATGCACCGATCTCAACGAAGTCCTCTAAAACGACGTTGCCGTTGTGGTAAATTTTCACGTGTTCGCCCGTTTTCGTGTGCGCGTAGCCAAAGCCGTCGCTGCCGATGACGGCGTTTGCGTTGATGCGGCAGTCGTTGCCGATAACCGTGTCGTTATAGATGACGACGTTTGGGTGGATGACGCAGTTTGCGCCGATTTTTACGTTGTCGCCGACGTAGGCGCCAGCCATCACGAGCGTGTTATCGCCGATAACTGCGCCAGAGCCCACATAAACGTTTGGCATTATCTTTGCGCTTGGCGAAATTTGCGCCGGCTGTGGCTGGGACGCTAAAAGCTCTCTGGCAAAATATTCGCTCAAAATAGCAAAGGCAAGGTGCGGGTTTTCTACCACTATTGCCCTGCTTTGCGCGCCGACGAGCTCTTTTAAATTTGACGCGACTAAAATCGCGCCCGCCTTTGAGCCTTCAATAAATTTAGCGTTTTTTTCGCTGTCGCAGTAGCCAAGCTCGCTAGCCCCAGCGTTTGAGAGCGAATTTAGAGCCGTGATCTCTAGCTCCTCGCCGCTAAATTCCAGTCCTAAAATTTTATAAATTTCGCTTAGTTTCATCATAGATCCATTAGTACCGAGCCGCCGCGCACGACGTCTGTCGGGTTAAATTTTTTGATAGCTTTGAGGAAATTTTCTATCCTGCTCGCGTCGTCGCTGACCATGACGACGATGTAGTTTTCGTTGGTGTTGGCTACGATGCCGTTGTATGCCTTTAGTATCGCGTCTAGTCCGCCGAAATTTTCGCTTAGCGGGATTTTAACGAGCGCCATCTCTTTTTCGACGAATTCGCCGCTTTCGATGACTTTGTAGGTCGGTATTAGCTTGTGCAGCTGCTTTACGATCTGCTCAAGTACGCGCTCGTCGCCGCTAGTGACGATGCTGATACGAGAAAGCTCGGTGCCTGGGATCGGTGCGACCGTGAGCGTGTCGATGTTGTATCCGCGCCCCGCAAAAAGCCCGGAAATGCGCGATAAAACGCCGTGCTCGTTTAGCACGATGACTGAAATCACTCTTCTTATGCTCATTTTTATTCCTTGCTTTTTAAGATCATATTGTATATCGCAGCGCCCGCAGGAACCATCGGCAGTACGTCCTCAAATCTGTCCACGCGTACGTCTAGCACCGCCGTTTTGCCGCAGGCCATCGCCTCTTTTAGCGCTGAGCGAAACTCATCCTTTGTGCGGCATACAAAGCCCGTTCCGCCAAAGCCCTCTGCGATCTTTGCAAAATCAGGCTGCAAGCTAAGGTCGGTCGAGGAGTAGCGCTCGCCGTAGAAAAAGGTCTGCCACTGGCGCACCATGCCTAGGAAATTGTTATTTAAGATGATGTTGATGACGGGTTTGCCGATCTCGGTGGCGGTCATCAGCTCTTGGATATTCATGAGGATCGAGCCATCGCCGGTGAAATTTACGACGATATCTTCGGGTTTTGCTATCTTTGCTCCGACGGCTGCGGGTAGGCCGTAACCCATAGTCCCCTGGCCTCCGCTAGTTATCAGCTGGCGCGGCCTATCAAACGGATAAAACTGCGCGACCCACATCTGGTGCTGGCCGACGTCGGTGGCGATCACGGCGTCTTTGCCTGATTCTTTTAAAATTTTAGCTGTTTCGCGCACGACCCACTGCGGTTTTATGATCTCGTCGCTGTCTTTGTAATCCAGCGGATTTAGCGCGTCGTAGCGAGCCAATATCTCGCGCCACGCGGTCAAATTTTGCTCGTTTACGCTTACTTTTTCCAGCATCTCTTCTAGGACGCAGTTTAGATCACCAACGATCGGAAAGTGCGCGTTTACGATCTTTGAGATCGAGCTAGGGTCGATATCGACGTGGATGATTTTGGCGTGTTTGGCAAATTCGCTGAGCTTGCCCGTCACGCGGTCGTCAAATCGCACGCCAAGCGCGATGATGAGATCGGTCTCGCTCATCGCCATATTTGCCGCGTAGCTGCCGTGCATGCCGACCATCGAGAGTAGATTTTTATCCTCGTGCGCTAGGACGCCAAGGCCCATCAGCGTTTCGACTGCTGGGATGCCCGTCTTTGCACTAAATTTACGCACGAGATCGCTAGCGTTCGCCGCTACGACGCCTCCTCCTAGATAGAGCAGCGGGCGTTTGGCCTCGGCGATGACTTCGAGTGCCTTTTTGATCTGTTTTGCGTTGCCTTTGTAGGTCGGCTTGTACGTCGGCATCTTTATCTCGGTTGGGTAATCAAAATCCCCCACGGCTGCGGTTATATCCTTTGGGATATCGACGTGAACGGGGCCGGGACGTCCAGAGCGAGCGATATAAAAGGCCTCTTTTAGGATGCGGGGTAGCTCCTCGATACTGCGTACGAGGTAGTTGTGTTTCACACACGGGCGAGAGATGCCTACGGCGTCGATCTCCTGAAAGGCGTCCGTGCCGATAAGCGAGGTCGGAACCTGGCCGCTGATTAATATAAGCGGAATGCTGTCGGAGTATGCAGTGGCTAGGCCGGTGACCGCGTTTGTAAAGCCGGGGCCGCTCGTTACAAACGCCACTCCGACCTTGCCGCTAGCGCGCGCGTATCCGTCTGCTGCGTGCACGGCGGCTTGCTCGTGACGCGTCAAAACGTGCTTGAAATAACTCTGCTTATACGTCTCGTCGTAGATGTTTAGCGCTGCGCCGCCCGGGTAACCAAAAACCGTGTCTACGCCCTCCTCGCGCAAGGCTTCCATCACCATGCGCGAACCAGAAATGCCTTTTATCATCTGTATCGCCTTTTGATAAATTTGACCCCGATTATACAACTTTAAGGTTTAAAAACGCGTAAAATCGGGCTTAGAATTTGGGCGGTACTTTAAAGGGGCTTAAATTTGAGTAAATTTGTGAGCTAAATTTAGAAAGAATCTAATTTGGATAGGCTATTAAATTTGACGCGCCGAGACCCGTATCTTTACGATGCTAAATTTGGCGTTATAAATTATGATTTTTTTGTACAAAAGAGGGAAGGGGCTTGAATTGCGCTTATAGCCTCTAGCAGAGCAAAAAGCTCACTTTTGTGTCTACTTTTCTCTTTTTCTTTGGGAGAGGAAGGGGTTCTACTTACGAAGCGTCGCCCCTTCCTCTCCCAACCCCACTGCACGTGAGATGTGGCGACATAGCTTTGCTGACGCAAAGCGTCGCAAATTTAAATTTGACATTTTCAAGATACGGGTCTCGGTAGGTAAAATTTAAAGCAGAAATTTACAAATTTGACTTCAAGTTTGAATAGGAAAACCAAGGCGAAGTATTTTGAGATGGATTTGAATGTTGTGCGGAAATTTTCGTCCCAAGACTAGACATATAGTCTGTCGCAGGGCGAAAATTTCAAACTCATTCAAAGACACTCAAAAGACAAGCCATCTAGCTAAGCATAAAAAAGCTTAAAAAGGCCAGATCGCCTCCATAAGCTTCGTCCCCCACGGCTTCCTCGTCGCCCTATCCACGTCGCCTTCGGTTTTATATAAGATCTTGGCGTCGGCGATGTAGCGCGAGTCGATCTCGTTGGCGTTTGAGATGTCGTACGGGCGTATCACGCCGCTAAGCTGCATGATCTGCTTTTCGCCGTTTATGAGCAGCTCGCGCGAACCCTCGATAAAGTAGTTGCCGTTTTCTAGCACCTTTATGATGCGCGCTGAGATCGTAGTCGTAAAGGCCTCTGCGCGCACGCTAGATCCTGCACCCGTAAATTCGTTTTTCGTGCCCGCGCTAAAGCCGATATCGCCGGCTTTGTTTAGCTGGGTAGCCAGCGTCGATAGTGGTGCCGAACCCGCGGTAAATATCCCTCCGCCAAGGCTTATCGTGCTATTTTTACTCGTATCGTGCTTGCCGCTGGAGCTTTGGTTAGCGCGCTCGCTGATGACGACGGTTACGATATCGTTTACGTTCATCGCCTTGCGGTCGGCAAAAAGCGGGTTATCTCCGCGACCAAAAAGACTGCCCGCGTTTGGTTGGTTATTAACCTGTTTGGCGGGGAGCTGCTCGACGTAAACTGGCGGCTTCATGTCTATGCGAGGATCGGCGCTAGGCAAACACCCGCTCAAAAACGCTGCTGCAAGGGCGCAAAAGTAAATATTTTTTCTCACGTTTTACCTTAAAGTGAAAATTTTACGATAAAATAAGCAAATCAAGTTCCAAAAGGAAAATTATGGCCGATTCTATCCTTGCGCTTGGCGCGAATTTTCAAGAAATTTACGAAATTATATCAGCAAAATTTAAAAATTTAGCCGTTTTTGACCCCATCAATGACTTTTGCGGACTCGAAAATGCCAAAAAAGCCTTTGAAAACGGCAGCGAGCGTGAGTTTTTTAAAAGCGCGATAAATGAATTTGACCGCCTGGTCGATAGCGCTGATTTTGTACTCGTTAAACCAGCGCAAAGTATAGCAAATATCGGCGAAATAGAGTTAAATTTACAAATCGCTAGAAATTTAAACATTCCGGTTTTTTGCTGTGAAAATTTGAGCTTTTTTACGCGGAACTCAAAGCTGATCGTAAGCGGAAATTTAGATGAAATTTTAAATGCAAAACAAGATATCATCACGCCTTTGCGCTTTGAAAACTCGCTATTTAAACTAGCTGCAAAAGATAAAAAAACCGTCGTTTTGCCAGAAAGCGAAGACGAGCGGATACTAAGAGCGAGTGAAATTTTACTAAAAAGCGGCGCGGTAAATTTGATCCTTTTGGGCGACGAAAACGAGGTTAAATTTGAAGCGGAAAAACTAGGCGTAAATTTAAGCGGCGCGAGATTTATAAATTTAGAAAAAAACGAGTACGCAGATCGCCTAACCGCCGCGCTTTTTGAGGCTCGTAAAAGCAAGGGCGTAAGCATAGAACAAGCCCGCGAGCTTGTGCGAGATAGGACGTATTTTGCTACGATGATGGTACAAGAAGGGCTAGCCCACGCCATGGTGAGCGGCGCAAACACGACCACGGCGCACACCATCCGCCCAGCGCTTCAGATTATCAAAACGCGCCCGGATAGCCCGCTAGTTTCTAGCTCGTTTATAATGTGCTTTAACGAGGAGATCCTGATCTACGCGGACTGCGCGATAAATCCAAACCCGGATGCCCAGCAACTAGCGCAAATCGCGCTAGCATCGGCGGATACGGCGCGTGCTTTTGGACTGGAGCCGCTGGTAGCGATGCTAAGCTACTCTAGCGGAGATAGCGGCAGCGGCGCTGATATTGATCTGGTTAGAAGCGCTGGCGAGATAGCACACGATCTAGCTCCAGCCCTAAAAATCGAAGCTCCCGTACAGTACGATGCGGCCATAGATCCGGCTGTAGCGCGCAAAAAGCTACCAAACAGCGACGTAGCGGGTCGCGCGAACGTTTTTATATTTCCAAATTTAAACGCAGGCAATATCGGCTATAAAATCGCGCAACGAAGCGCAAACTGTGTCGCCGTCGGGCCCGTGCTACAAGGTCTAAAAAAACCGGTAAACGACCTAAGCCGCGGATGCGGCGTGGGAGACGTCGTAAATACCGTCCTAATCAGCGCGATACAAGCCGCAAATGAAGGAGAAAAATAGTGAAAATTTTGGTTTTAAACTCGGGTAGCTCGTCGGTTAAATTTCAGCTTTTTGATATGGCGGATAACCGTGTCATCGCTAGCGGCCTAGTAGAAAAGATCGGCGAAGCAAGCTCCTATGCCAAACTAAAAGACGTTAGCGCGGATAAAATTTACGAGGAGCGTGCGCCGCTAAAAGACCACCACGAGGGGCTTGAGGCGATGAGGCGACTGTTTGCTAGCTCAAATATCCTGCATGATTTTAGCGAGCTAGACGGCATCGGGCACCGCATCGTGCACGGCGGTGAGAGCTTTAGCGACTCGGCTCTAGTCACCCCTGACGTGATCGCCAAAATCGAGCAAAACTCCGTGCTGGCACCCCTTCACAACCCGGGCCACCTAGCGGGCATAAGAAATGCGATGCAAGAGAGTGGCAAAAAGGTACCTCACATCGTCGTTTTTGATACCGTATTTCATCAAACTATCCCCGAGTACGCCTACCGCTACGCCCTACCCTTTGATCTTTGTAAGAGGCTGCATATCCGTAGATACGGCTTTCACGGCACTTCGCACCACTACGTGACCAAAAAAGCCGCCGAACATCTAGGCGTGCCGTATGAGAAATTTAACGCTATCTCGCTACACCTAGGCAACGGAGCCTCCGCCTGTGCCGTGCAAGGGGGTAAAAGCGTCGATACCTCGATGGGCTTAAGCCCGCTAGAAGGCCTGATAATGGGCACTAGAAGCGGCGATATGGATCCTGCGGTGCTTACTTATCTTTTAAATTTAGGCGAGCTCACGGCTGAGGGCATAGACGCGTTTTTAAACAAAAAAAGCGGACTGCTAGGCATCTGCGGCTCAAACGACATGCGCGAAGTGGTCGTCAAGATGCAAGGTGGCGACGAGCGCGCACATCTAGCATTTGAGATGTTTTGCTACCGTATAAAAAAATATATCGGCGCGTATTACGCGGTTTTGGGCAGAGTGGATGCGGTTGTTTTCACCGGTGGTATCGGTGAAAACGCTCCGTATAGTCGCGAGAAAATCTGCAACGATCTCACGCACATGGGTATAAAGATCGATCACGAGCTAAATTTTGCCGCAAGCGGCGGTATACGAGATCTCAGTGCCCCTGACGCAGCGGTAAAAACTCTCGTCGTGCCTACTAACGAAGAGCTAGAAATCGCGCTAGAAACAAAACGGGTGATAGAAAATCTCTAAATTTGAGCTTTTGTCTGTGTGGCCTGCACGTGGTAGTAAGCTTTCGGCGGGTCTCTTTGATTTAGCAAACTTTGTGGCCTGCAAATTTGACGAGTCGCTTCTGGGGCTCGTCAAATTTGATCTCAAATTTACGCTCAAAAACGGCGGCAAATTTCAAAATTTGCGCCGAGTCAAATTTGACTCCAAATCTCTCAAATTTAAAAATACTCGCACAAATTTACTCGCCTGATTCACTTTATTTTAAGCCGCGCTCGGTCAAAATTTACGTAAAATTTAATCAAAAGCGACCAAATGACCCTTTCGCAAGCGTTTTTATTAACCGTAAAAAAACAAAAAGAGTGTCGAGCTACAGCGGCTGGAACGCCTGGTTTTATCACCTTTTGCGTCGGCTTTTTTGCTCTACTTTTTGCGGCGCTTAAGATTTTTGATCTAGGCGGCGGAGCGGCCCTTGTTTTATTGATATTGTTCTTTTGTTTGCTATTTTGGGTGCCCGCAAAGCTAAAAAACATAGGCAAAGCGCAGGACGAATACAACGAATTTTACAAAGAAGTTTTTGTCCGCGCGCTCATCGGCGAGATCGACGAGAGCTTTACGTATAGCGCTTACGGCGGCATCTCGCAGAGCGAATTTGACGAGGCGGGGATTTATAGACCGAGCACATTTTATAGCGAAGATAGCGTACGCGGCGTATATAAAGGCGTCAAATTTAGCCTGTGCGAGGTCATCAATCACGAGCGCGAATACCCGCGCGTAAATAACAAATACGTCGCCGCGTTCGTCCTGCTAAAGTATGCGTTTGACAAGTATTCGGACTTCAAAGGTAGCGTGCTAGTTTGCGAATTTAATAAGAAATTTTGCGGCAAAACGGTCGCCGTGAGTAAGGATTTCAATACTAAATTTTTAGGCGACAAAGAGCTGCTCGACGACGTCAAATTTAATGAAAATTTTAGAGTTTTTACGACGGATAAGATAGAGGCTAGATACCTGCTGACGCCTGCGTTTATGGGCAAGCTAAATATATTAAAAGCCTACAAAAACACGCTAAAATCGCCCAGCATGGCCTTTATGGATAACAAATTTTATCTATTTTGCTTTAGTAGGAGAAATTTTTTCGAGGGGCGGCTTTTTGATAAACTAGACATCGCCGAGGCTCGCCGCGAGCAAAGATACGTCAGGCAGATGCTTAGCGTCATCGATGAACTAAATTTGAGCTTAGATATCTATCGATAAATTTTGCTGTCAAATTTGCGCGGATTGTCTTATAAATACTGCAAATTTGACGCCGTCCGCGATAATTTTACGTTACTTTAAATTTACCGCCGAAACGTCAAATTTAACGGCGACCCAGCTAAGCCGGGGCCGCCGCGTTAAATTTAGCCGATTTTACGGATATTTGCAGGTAGCGCCTGTCTAGCGCAGGTGCCCACTAACCAGTCGTTTAGGCTAAATTTGCCCTTTCGCTTCGGATCTAGTAGGCCTAGTTTGTTGTGATTTACGCCCTTTTCCGCGCTTTCTAGCCAAAAGGCCGGTTTGCCGTCGATAAAATGCACTCTAGCGCCGAACTCATCGTGCCCAAAACCGTGCTCGAGGCTGATGACGCCGCTAGCAACGCCGTTTGTTACGAAGGCCTCGCCCGTTTGCGAACCGTACGGCGTCGTGATCTTGACCTTGTCGCCCGTCTTGATGCCCTGCTCGCTCGCGATATCCTCGGCGATCCTTACGAAATTTTTTGGATGTATAGCGCGTAGCTTTGGACTAACGATCGTGTAGTAGTGCTGGATATTTGATTTTCTCGAGCTTACGAGGTATTTCCACTCCGATTTTGGGAAAAACTTTTCTAGCGGAGTGCCGTCGCTAGCCACCGCAAGAGCTAGAGTCGGAGTGCCCGGCATGTACTTGCCCGTGATAGAGTGTCTGTGTCCGCCAAGTGGCTCGTAGTAGATCGCGGCAGGCGTAGCGGCGGGCACTTTTACCGTCATTTTATCGCCCGCATACGCGCCCTCGTAATCGTCAAATCTACCGCCCTTTGCCAGCACGTGCGCGACTTTTGCTTTTTCCTCGTCTTTTAAAAACGGCTCGAGCTTTTTCATGGTTTTTGAAATTTTGCTAAGCTTCAAGTCCTCTTTGCTGATATCTTTTACGCCATCTCCGTCAAAGGCCAAATTTGCCAGCGCCGCGGCGTAATACTGCTCCTTCGTATCCAGATCCATCGGTTTTCCGTCTTTATCCTTAAAGGCGCCCTTGCCAAATCCTTTTAGCCCGAGCCTTTTTGCCGCCGCGATATAAAAGGCCTCCACGTCGATCACCGTGCCGTCTGCGGCGCGGTCTTGCTTGGCAGTAACGGCCGGGTAGCGCACGACCGAGGTTTTAGCTATCGTGCCCCAAAGCGAGTTTGGAAGCGCCCAGTTTTCAAGATTTACGCCGTCTGGTACGATATAGTCGGCGTAGGCGTTGGTCTCGTTCATAAAGGCGTCGATACCGATAAAAAGCGGTAAATTTTTGCTATCTTTTAGCGCGTCGAGTACCGCAACCTCGAGTCCCGCCTGTCCGTAGACGACGTTCGTCATGTAGTTTATAAATGCTTTTACTTTATACGGATAGCCCGCGGCGTGACTGGTGAGAGTTTCGTTTACTAGCGGCATCGAGATAGGATACCACGGCTGCTGTGCAGGATAGCCGCTACCGCCTGCCGCGACTTTACGTTTAAACTCCGAGCTCGTTTCGTAATACTTGCCCGAGCGGGATAAATTTAACCCGTTTGGCTTGTATGCGCCCTCGAAACTCTCCAGATCGTATCTACCCTTTAAAAACTCGTGAGTGCCCGCGCTTGCGTTTACGCTGCCGCCCTTGTAGCCGTAGGTGCCCATGAGTGTATTTAGGCAAAATATCGCGTACGTGCTCATCGCCGCTTGCGTGTGCATCATGCCGCCGTGGACGTTGGTGCTGACTTGCCTGCCGTTTTTGGTGAAATTTTCGCACAGCCAGAGGATATCGTCTACGCTCACGCCGCAAATTTTAGAGTACTCTTTGAGGCTGTGTTTGTAGGCTGATTCTTTTAGTAGCTGCATCGAGCTTTTGACCTCGACTTTTTTGCCGTTAAGTAAAATTTTGCCCTTATAGTAGAGCTTAGCCGGCTCGTTTATCTTGTAGCTTTGGATTTTGCCGCTTTGAGAGCAGACCTGCCACTCGTCGCCCACGAGCGCAAATTTGCCGTAGTCTGCGTGGCCTTTTTGCGTGATGACTAGGTGGGTGGCGTTGCACCAGTGTATCTCGCCGGCTAGCTTTGCTTGCTCTAAATTTGGCTGCATGAGGTAGTTTGCGGCATATTTTTCATTTTCGATGATCCAGCGTATCATCGCCATAGCAAGCGCAGTGTCGGTGCCCGGTTTTATACCGATCCAGCGGCCTTTATCGGAGGAGGCGAATTTGACGGCGTTTGTGAGCGTCGGATCTACCACCGCATAGCTGAAGTCATCGTTTGTACTTCTTGCGTGGGCGACCATTTTGGCTTGCTTTTGGAACGGATTTCCGCCGTTTGCGGGCGAGGTGCCCCAGTAGATGGTAAATTTGGAGTTTTCGTAGTCGGGTTTGGTGTGAGCAAAGCCCTTTGCGTTGTGCGCGATCTTGCCACCGACTCTAAAGCCGCCGCCGCAGATACCGCCGTGCGAATAGTGATTTATAGTGCCGAATGATTTTTTGATAAAGCGATCGACGATATCAGAGCGTCCGTCGTAGAGATAAAAGCTCAAAAGCTGGTTGCGCTTGGTGCCGTATTCTGGATTTGCCTCGTCGATGAGCTCGTCTGAGTGTATGGCTCTAAGCCCGTCCACGTGCCCCTCGCCGAAAAGATCCCCGCCCTCGACGACCTCCTCGATGAGCTGTTCGAAACTGATCTTTTTCCATTTACCCTCGCCCCTTTTGCCTACTCGCTTTAGCGGCGATAAAATCCTAATAGGCGAAGCTATCATCTCCGGTAGCGCCGCGCCTCTAGCGCATACAGTAGCGCGCCGATCGTCCTCGCCGCTAGCCGTTGTTGCTAGCAGTGCGTCGTTTATCGAGGTATCAAAGCTCGCCCAGTGCACGTTTGATAGCGGATGGTATGGGTTGCCCGTGCATCTTAGTACGCGGCCTGCTTTTTCGTCCACGTGTAGCCGCAGTCCGCACTTTGCCACGCAGCCGTGACACATAGAAAATACCACGCTATGGCCGTCGTTCATCGAAATTTTGCCGTCTTTTACGCTAAATTCGGGCTGTAGCGAGCTACCCTGCGGTTTATAGTCGTCTTTTATTTTAGCAGCGTCGTCCGCTACCGCAGCGGTCGCGCCTACGGCCGAGATCATCGCCGCATTTTTTAGAAATTCTCGTCTTTGCATTATTTTCTCCTTACAGCGCGATCTCTTCGCTCCAGCTGATCGCTTGTTTGTAGCCTTTTTTAGCCGCCAGTTCCTTGTCGTTCTTAGCCAAAATTTCGCTCACGCCGTAGTAAAAAACCTGCGGATGCGTGTTTTTCGGACTATCTAGCACCATCGTCTCGTGAGCGGCTAAAAATTTTCTGATATTTGAGTTTTCGTCGTTTAGATCGCCTATTATGCGGCTTCCGCCGACACAGGTCTCCACGCACGCAGGCAGCAATCCCTCGCGCAGTCTGTGATCGCAAAAGGTGCATTTATCGACCTTGTAGGTCTGCAGACTAAGGTATCTGGCGTGATATGGACAGGCCTCGGCGCAAAGCGCGCAGCCGATGCACTCGGCGCTATCTACTTTGACGATACCGTTGTTTCTTTGGTAGCTCGCGCCCGTCGGACAAACGTCGATACAGGCTGGATTTTCACAGTGATTGCAAAGGCGCGGCAGCGAGGCGATAACGGCGCGGTTGCCGTCTTTGTCGCTAGCTTCGTACTCCGAAACGATCGTCCTAAAGGCGCCTGCTTGGACGTTATTTTCCATAGCGCAGTTCATCGTGCACGACTGGCAGCCGACGCAGCGCGTGAGGTCGATGACCATGCCGTAGCGCGGACCTTTGGTTTTTTCAAAAGTATTCGGAGTGGCCCTAAGCGCGGTCGCCGCGATAAAAACACCCGCCGCAGCGATAAAGCTACGACGCGAACCTAGCGTTGATTGCATTTTTTCTCCTTTGAATCAAAATGGTTTCGTAACTTTATCATAACTTAACTTAAATGATAATATTAATATTTTGATTAAAAGTATTTTTCAGATTACCCAAAAATTTATTTTTTAGAAGCGTTTGGTTATAATGCTTTTCAAATTTTTATAAATTTAAGGAAAATATCTTGAAATACGCGCTTGATTGCAAAGATAGTTTTGAAAACTCGTTTATGTTTTGGCTGACTAGATACGTCAAATTTAAGCTTAGCTCGCTCTCAAACAAAGAGCTTCGCGACCCAAAGGCGCTAGCAAGCGTAAATTTCGCCCTTAGCCGTGAGATAAAAAATATCGACCAGCTCGACGGCCTCGTAAAATCGGCTAGAAACGCAGGACTAACGGGTATAAATACATATTTTAATCCGCTTAAAAAGATATTCGAGACGCTCAAATTTTACGAGCTAGAGAGCCTAAAGCAGATCGACGAAGAGCTGCTAAGCGAGGTGCTAGCTAGCGTCACGGGCGGGCTAAGCGACGCGAGTAAGAAAAACTACCGCATAAGCGTGATAAATTTTTTCGCATTTTTGGATAAGCAAAACGAAGAGGACGGCAAGGCGCACGTCTTTGACATCGGGCTAAAAAACTGGGGCGGCGTGGGCGGAGCGCGCGGGCAAAAACTGCCTGAATTTATGAGCGAGGATGAGGTCAAGAGATTTTTGGAAGCGATCGAAAACGCGGAGTTTAAAAGCAACGCCAATCGCAACAAGCTCATCATCAAAATTATCATTTTCACCGGCATCCGCGTGAGCGAGGCGCTAAATCTAAAGCGCAAAGATATAGCCGAGGACGGCGAGCTCTACGTCATAAGAATCCACGGCAAAGGAAACAAATACCGCGTCGTCATGATAAAGCGCCGCCTTATCGAAGCCCATCTGGACGCGATCGCGATAAACTATATAAATAAAGAAGGCTATCTTTTTATCAATAAAAAAGGCACGCGCCTAACGCAGGCCTACGTGAGCCGCATCGTCGAGCAGATCCTCTTTAAAGCGGGCATCCGTAAGGAAAAAAACGGCGCTCACATGCTGCGTCATACCTTTGCCACGATGCTTTATAAAAAGCAAAAGGATCTCGTTTTAGTGCAGGAAGCGCTCGGGCATGCGAGCTTAAACACCTCGCGAATTTATACGCATTTTGATAGCGAAAAGCTAAAGCTTGCTGCGCAGGTAGCCGAGGAGCTAAGCGGAGAGTAGGCGCTAAATTTGAGCGGTTTTGGCAAATTTGATTTGCTGGTTAGCAAGGTAAAGGCTTGGTAAATTTGAGATTTATCTAAATTTACTCGCCGCTTGCGAGTTGAGATGATCGCACAGTTAAATTTAAGAAATTTGACGAGAGACGAAAAACGGCCGCGCTAAAAACGCGACCGCAAATTTGGGTTAAATTTTAGAGATCGTTATTTTTTCTTTATCGCTGCCGACTACGATCTCGTCGCCGCTTTCAAGCTCGTCGCGTAGGATCATATCGGCTATCGGATCTTCGACCAGCTCATAGAGCGCTCGGCGAAGCGGCCTAGCACCGTAAACGATGTCAAAGCCCGCACCCGCGATAAATTTCTTAGCCTCTTCGCTTAGGCTTGCTTTTATACCGCGATTTTGCAGTGTTTTTTCAAGCTCTTTAAACATTATATCTACGATTTTTATTAGCCCGTCTTCATCGAGCGGATTAAAGATTATCATATCGTCAAGGCGGTTTAAAAACTCGGGTTTAAAGTAGTTTTTAAGCTCGTTTTTGACCGCTTGCTCGCGCTCCGAGCCTTGCAAATCCATGATAAAATTTGACGCGATATTTGACGTGAGGATGATGATCGTGTTTTTAAAATCGACCGTCACGCCCTTATTATCAGTCGCCCTTCCGTCGTCTAGGATGCCTAGAAGCACGTTAAACACGTCCTTGTGAGCCTTTTCGATCTCGTCAAAAAGTATAACACTATACGGACGTCTGCGCACGGCTTCGGTCAGCTGTCCGCCTTCATCGTAGCCCACGTATCCAGGAGGCGCTCCGAGCAGGCGAGAGACGCTGTGCTTTTCCATGTATTCGCTCATATCAAAGCGTATGAGCGCGCGCTCGTCGTCAAATAAAAATTTAGCCAAAGCCTTTGCCGACTGCGTTTTACCAACGCCCGTAGGCCCCAAAAATAAAAACGATCCGATCGGACGCGCGCCCTCGTTTAGGCCGGCTTTGTTTCGCTTGATTGCTCTTGCTAGAGCGTGTAGTGCGGCATCCTGACCGACGACGCTTTCTCGCAAATGCTCCTCGATCATTAGGTATTTTTGTTTTTCGCTAGTTAGCATTTTGCTTACTGAAATTCCCGTCCATTTGCTTAAAATTTCAGCCACCAACTCCTCATCGACCTGATTTTTTAGTAGCACGCCGCCCTTTTTCATCTCGTCCCATTTTTTTTCGAGCTCTTTTTGGCGGTTGGCCGCTTCTAAAATTTTGCCGTATTCTATCTCGGCCGCGCGCTGCAGATCGCCGTTTCTACGCGCTATCTCGGCCTCGCTTTTTAGACTATCGATCTCTTTTTTTGCTTTTGAGATGCCGCCAAAAACCGCCTTTTCATTTTCAAATTTGCCGTCAAGGGCGTGCTTTTGCTCGTTTAGGTCGGCGATTTGCTTTTCTATCTCGGTTAGGCGAGCCGCGTTTTTGGCCTCGTCTTCCATTTTTAGCGCCTCTTTTTCGACTTGCAGCGTCACGATCTCGCGCTTGATGCGGGCTAGCTCGTACGGCTCGCTTTCTATTTGCATTTTTAGCTCGGCTGCAGCCTCGTCGATGAGATCGATGGCTTTATCGGGCAAAAAGCGGTTTGAGATGTAGCGGTCGCTTAGCTTTGCCGCCGCAACTAGCGCGCTATCGGTGATCGTCACGCCGTGGTGCACCTCGAGGCGCTCTTTTATACCGCGTAAAATTTGAAGCGCTTCGTTTACGCTAGGCTCTTTTACGTCGATTGGCTGAAAGCGGCGTTGCAGCGCGGCGTCCTTTTCGAAATACTTGCGGTACTCTTTTAGCGTCGTTGCGCCCACGGCATGCAACTCGCCTCTAGCAAGCGCGGGTTTTAGGATGTTTGCCGCGTCCATGCTGCCTTCGCTGGCTCCAGCACCCACGATAGTGTGGATCTCGTCGATAAAAAGAATGATATTTCCCGCGCTTTTTACCTCGTTTATGACGGCTTTTAACCTGTCCTCAAACTCGCCGCGGTATTTCGCGCCCGCGATCAGCGCGCTCATATCAAGTGCGATCACTCGCTTGTTTGCCAGGCTTGTAGGCACGTCTTTTGCCACGATTTTTTGCGCGAGACCCTCGACGATAGCTGTTTTACCCACGCCAGGCTCGCCTAATAAAATAGGATTATTTTTGCTTTTTCTTATTAAAATTTGCATCATGCGCGTGATCTCTTCGTCGCGCCCGATGACTGGGTCTAGCTCCTTATTTAGCGCCTTTGCGGTGAGATCGATGCCGTACTTCTCCAAGCTGTCTAGCGTCTCGTCGCCTGTTTGACTATCTATCTTGCGCCCTGCTCTTATGCTTTCTAAATTTTTGCGGATTTCTAAAACATCTGTAAATTTGCCTAAAATTTGTTTGATCTCAGGCAACTCAAGCGCCGAGATAATCCACGTATCCACCGCGATATAGCTGTCCCCCAGGCTCACCATCAGGGCTTTTGCGCTTTCAAGCGAGTTTATGAGCTCTTTTGAAATTTGCACGTTTTCTTTGCTGACGTTTGAGCTTGTGGGTAGCTGTGCAGCTTTGCTTTTTACTTCAAGCTCCACCGCGTCTTTGCTCACGTTCATTTTATTAAAGACTTGGTTTAGTAGCGAGCCGCTATCTGCGACTAGCGCCCAAAGCAAATGAAGCGGAAAGGTTTGCGGATTTTTCGCGTGTATCGCTAGCGCGACGCCCTTTTCTACCAGCTCTTGCATTTGTGCGGTTAAATTTTCGCCTAAATTCGCCATTTTTTCTCCTTTAGTTTATATTGACCGTATTATATAACTTTAGTCGATTATTGTCAAGTTATCTAAGTTATTTAATATAAATACTTACAAAATAAAATTAAATTTTATTAATTCTTTTATCCTATTTTTAGGCAAATTTAACTAAAATACCCCCACTCAAAAGGCAGGAGATTAACTTTGAATAAAAAAAAGACGTTTTTGTTTTCGAGCGTTGCGGGTGCGATGATTTTCGGAGCGGTTTTTAGCGCAAATTTAAATGCTAAAGCCACCGAGGACGGATCAAATTCTAAACTGCAATCGCTCTCAAAACTTACAAAAACCATTTCTACTATCGAAAAATATTATGTTGATGATTTGCAGTTTAAAGAGATCGTGGATAAGGCCATAGAGGGGCTTTTAAACAACCTTGACGCGCATTCGGGATTTTTAAACGAAAAGGCGTTTAAAGATATGCAAGTGCAGACAAACGGCGAATTTGGCGGCCTTGGTATAACCGTCGGTATGAAAGACGGCGCACTAACGGTCATCTCGCCTATCGAAAATACGCCTGCTGATAAAGCCGGTATAAAAAGCGGCGACATCATCCTGCGCATCGACGGCAACGCGACTCTAGGCACTACTATAGATGAAGCTGTAAATAAAATGCGCGGTAAGCCAAAGACGCCTATCACGATAACCATCGTGAGAAAAGGCGAGCAAAAGCCGTTTGACGTCAAGCTCGTACGCGACATCATATCGGTTGAGTCTGTTTACGCAAAGATGATTGAAAAAGACAACATCCTCTATCTTCGCGTGACAAATTTTGACAAGCACGTAACCGAAAAGGCCGAGGAATTTATCAAAAAATATCCAAAAGCAGAAGGTATCGTACTAGACCTTCGAAATAACCCGGGCGGACTTTTAAACCAAGCGGTCGGGCTAACGAATTTATTTATAGATAGCGGCGTGATCGTATCTCAAAAAGGCAGAAACGAGAGCGAAAACAGCGAATTTAAAGCCGCGAGAGCAAATAAAATCACAAATTTACCGCTTGTGGTACTAGTTAATGGCGGAAGCGCGAGCGCGAGTGAGATCGTAAGCGGTTCGTTGCAAGACCATAAACGAGCCGTCGTTATCGGTGAAAAGACATTTGGTAAAGGCAGCGTACAAATCATCCTACCAGTCGATGACAAAGAGGCTATCCGCCTAACGATAGCTCGCTACTACCTGCCTAGCGGCCGCACTATCCAAGCAACGGGCGTTGAGCCTGATATCGTCGTATTTCCAGGCAAGGTACCGCAGCAGGACGAGAATGCGTTTTCTATAAAAGAGAGTGAACTAAAAAAACACCTAACCAACGAACTGAGTAAAATAGACGCAAATAGCGACAAAAACACTACAAAAATCACAGATAATAAAGCTATAATAACCGAGGCTAACGTAAACGACGATATACAACTAAAATCGGCGATTGACGCGATCAAAATTTTACAGCTAAAATAAGGAGTACAAAAATGCAAAAAAAAGAGCTGATCTACGAAGGCAAGGGAAAAAAGATGTTCGCAACGGACAATGCGGACCTGCTCATAGCGGAATTTAAAGACGATCTAACCGCCTTTGATGCGCAAAAAAGAGGTAATGAAGCGGGCAAAGGCGCGCTGAATAATAAAATTTCGACGCAGCTTTTTCATCTTTTAAAAGGAAAAGGCATCCCAACTCACCTGGTCGAAACCCTAAGCGACACCGAGCAGCTCGTGAAAAAATGCGAAATCATCCCTCTTGAAGTGGTCGTGAGAAATATCGCCACCGGCTCGCTAACAAAACGCCTAGCTATAAAAGAAGGTACGGTTTTGCCGTTTCCTTTAGTGGAGTTTTACTACAAAAACGACGACCTACACGATCCGATCGTAAACGACGAGCACTGCCTAATCATGGGCTTAGTCAAGAGCGAAAACGACCTTGATAGGCTAAAACACATGGGGCGCGAGATAAACGCTATCTTGTTTAAATTTTTCGCAGATAGAAATTTGAAACTGGTTGATTTTAAAGTGGAATTTGGCATCGATAAAGACGGAAATATCGTGCTAGCAGACGAGATCAGCCCAGATAGTTGCCGCTTTTGGGACGCTACTACGAATGAAAAGCTCGACAAAGATAGATTTCGCCAGGATCTTGGCAACGTAAAAGTCGCCTACGAAGAAGTTTTAAAAAGAATTTTATCTAAGGTTTAAAATGAAAGCTATCATCAACGTATCCCTAAAAAACGGCGTTTTAGACCCGCAAGGAAAGGCTGTCGAACACGCACTCGGCTCGCTTGGATTTAATAACGTAAGCGGCGTGCGAATAGGTAAACAAATCGTACTTGATATAAACGCCGCAAGCAAAGACGAAGCGCGCAAAGAGCTCACCAAAATGTGCGAAGAGCTACTCGCAAACACCGTCATAGAGGACTACGAGATAAATTTGAACGATAAATGCGAGAGCGCAAAATGAAAGTCGCCATCGTTTTGTTTCCAGGCACGAACTGCGAGCAAGATACAAAGTACGCCTTTGAGCTTTTGGGTTGCCAGACACAGATAATCTGGCATAAAGAAAGCGAAATAAATGCCGATCTTATCGTGCTTCCGGGCGGATTTAGCTACGGCGACTACTTGCGCACGGCAGCTATCGCTAAATTTAGCCCCGCGATGAACGCGGTCGTAAAACACGCCCAAAAAGGTGGATACGTGCTTGGTATTTGCAACGGCTTTCAGATGCTGTGCGAGCTAAAACTGCTTGCAGGCGCGATGAGACGAAACGAAAATTTAAGCTTCATCTCAAAATATCACCACCTAAAAGTGATCTCAAACGCAAATAAATTTCTATCAAATTTGAGCGTCGGCGAGATCGTAAATATCCCGATCGCTCACGGCGAGGGTAACTTTTACGCCGACGAAGCGACTCTAAAAGACCTCTACGACAACGATCAGGTGCTGCTAAAATACTGCGACGCAAACGGCGCAGAACTAAATCCAAACGGTTCGGTCGACGAGGTAGCCGGAATTTGCGATAAGAACAAAAAGATATTCGGCCTCATGCCTCACCCAGAGCGCGCCTGCGAGAAGTTTTTAGGCACGGATGATGGACTAAAGATGCTAAAAGGGCTAGTTTGCTAAAGCCCTTTTTAGCCTTTTTTACTATATTTGTTTTAGCTTGCGGGGCCACTGAGCCTAGCGTGTTTGATATGATGGGCGACGAGCAAAGTCAAAAAGTGATCAAGCCCGCTCCGCAAATGCCAACACAAAAGCCAAATTTACAAAACAGAGCGCCGAGCGCACAAAACAGAACTCCAAGCCAGACGCAAAGTACGGCTACTCAAAACAGAACCCCCGTAGCGCAAAGCCAAACCGTAAGCAACCAAGGCGGCACGCATCTACGCCAACCTATCCCGCAAAATATCGCGCCAACCAACGAGCCAGAGCTAAATTTAAAAGACAGCCAGCTCTACGAGCGCGTGCAGCCAAACGATATCATCATCAAGGCTCTAAACGCGCCAAAGCAAGTCTACGTCGGACAAATTTTTAGCTTTACGCTCTCGGTCGATATCCAGGATAATATCGCGGTTGATTTGCAAACTATCTTGCCAGAAACCGAAAATCTAAAATGGCTAAGCTCAAATTTACGCTGGGACAACGACGGCAAAGGGGTTTATAAAGCTCAAATTTACGCCGAGGCCTCCGCCGAGGCCGTAAAAAGTCCAAAAATCACTGTAAATTTAAAGCGTAACGGCGAGTTTTTCCAGACGGCAAATTTGACGCTTTCGCTACCTAAAATCGTAGCGCTAAAAAGCGGCGAGAAATACAATCACGTCGTCGCTCAAAATCTCGAAGTCAAAAAATATAAAACCAATAAATTCGACGATAAAAATCTCATCATGATCGTCGAAGTAAACGCGCAAAAAGGCAACATCGCGGACTTTTTCATCGAGGATAAGGATATCATCAAGCAAGGCGTGGACTCCACGAGCGGCGAATTTGACGCACAAAGCGGATATTATTTCGCGATATTTTCGCCTGAAAAAACCTCGATAGATTTTAACTACTTTAGCCTCGCTAAAAAAGATTTCGTGAGCTTTTCGCTCCCGGTCGTCGTCGAGGATGACGAGATCAGCACGCAAATCGGATTAAATCCAAAGCAAAGCAAATTTGAAATTTACAAAAATATCGGAGTTTACGCGCTTTTTGGTATATTTTTGATTACGTTTTTGTTTAAGCGTGACGCGATATTCCTCGTCGTCGTGGTCGGCCTTGGAGCTTATATCCTTTATAGCTATAACCCGTTTGGCGGCGCGACGCTAAGGCAAAATATAAACGTAAAAATTTTGCCTACGCAAAACTCGAGCGTATTTTATACCTCAAAAGCGGAGGAAAAGATCGAGATCCTCGGCGAGCGCGGAGACTACGTCAAAATTTTACTAGACGACAGCAAGATAGGCTGGGTAAAAAAAGATGATATTTTCTAGGATAAAGGCCGCGTATTTCGCGGTCGAGTTTCTCATCAGTATACTTTTGGTCGTGTTTTTTATGTGGCTTTTTAAAAAGCACATTCACGGCGTGAGAAAAATTTGGGGTAGGAGCCAGCGGCTTTTTGGCTTTTATTCACTCGAAGTCGTCGGCAACTTCGACGAGCGGGCGAATATGATCATCATGAATCACCAAAGCATGCTAGATATCGTCGTTTTAGAAGAAATTTATCCTAAAAATCTCTGCTGGATCGCTAAAAAAGAGATCGCCGATCTACCAGTGATCGGTCAAATCATCCACGTGCCGCAGATGATCTCGGTCGAGCGCGAGAATAAACGCTCCCTCATCAAGCTCGTAAAAGACGCACAAGACCGCGTCGAACAAGGGCGCGTACTGGCGATTTTCCCCGAGGGAACGCGCTCGCACTCAAAGGAACTTTTGCCGTTTAAAGGCGGCGCAAAAATCATCGCCGACAAGCTAAATCTAAAAATCCAGCCCATCGTGATCGTGGGCTCAGACATCATGGACGTGAAAAATTTTAGCTTTAAAAACGGCAAAATCAAAATCATCTGCCTAGATATCATCGACACCGCCGACCCTGAGTGGCTAGAAAACGCAAGAGCTAAAATGCAAGAAACGCTCGACAACGAGAGGCAAAAAGCGGCGGTCTAAAACGCCTGTTTTTACCGCAAATTTGCCTCGTGCGTAAATTTAACCTTAAATTGAGTCAAATTTACCGCTAGCAAATTTAGCCCTTAAATCCGCTAGCCAAATTTGACCGCCTCGTAAAAGCCGTAAATTTAGGAGCATTTATGAAAAAGCTCGCCGCCATCTTTATGCTTTTAACTCAAATTTTGTTCGCTTCAAATTTGCCTGAGCCATACATTGAGATCTTTTTCGATGAAAATGCTACGAACAAACAAATAGACGCAGGGCTCGATCAAATTTTAGATTTTTTATCGCAAAACCCGCACCGAGTAAATGATGAATTTGGCGAATTTAACGACCGTCTTTTTTCGCCGTTTATCTACAACGTAAAAATCATAAAAACGGGCAAATTTGACTTTGAACGTATAAAAAAGACACTCAAATTTAAGCCGGATCTAAACTACAAATTTATGATTTTCACGCCTATTGACGCGGTTATTGCACTTGGCATAAACCCTGACGGCAAATATAAATTTGATCAAAAAGAGTCGATACGCCTCATCGACCTACTCGTGGCAAACGGCGCGGATATTGGCTCGCCCGAACTTTTGCGCACGGCTTGCAGTGCCGAAGCGTTTGAGATTTTTAGCCACCTTCTTAGCAAAGGCGCGCGCGGCGACAAAGAAACGATGCTTTGCGTGGCTGGCGGGATAGCTATTTTTATGGGTCAAAACGGCGCTTCGCCGATCGCAAACGCTCCACTTGATCCAAAAATAAGGCAGTTTACAAAAACCGCAAAATTTATAGAGTTTTACCGCGATAAAATGCGCTACCTTGAGGAGCTTTTAAAATTTAAACCGCTTAGCGAATTTGATACCAAAGAGCTGGAAATTTTTACAAAACTAGCCGCGATCTTAGACAGCGAGGATATGGTTAAATTTCTGCTAAAAAACGGCGTTTGCAAAGATGAAAAGCTACGAACTTCGTGCGAAAATCTCAAAAAACAGGCGATGCATTACGACGCAAAAGAGAGTCTAAGACTGATAAACGAAGTTAAATAGTATAGCGCGGCGAGCATGTGGTGTGAAACCATTTTAAATTTGTGCTTTAAAAGGCTCAAATTTGATCGCGGCGGATGTAAATCAAAAGGATAAAAACGATGAAAATTTCTTTACGATTTTTGCCGCTCGCCCTACTTCTTTTTATTTGTGCTGCTTTTTGCGCTAGAGCAAGATGAAGCGGTCAAGGTTTGCCGGCAACCAAAATCCGTGCCTGATTTTAGGATTTTCTACGACGAAAATGCCACAAGCGAGCAGATAAACAAATTTTAGATTTTTTACGGCAAAACCCGCGCCGCGTAAACGACGAGCTGGGCGAGTATTGCGACCGACTTTTTAAGCCTTTTATATTTAACGCCAAAATGTACAACACGGGCAAAATCTACTTTAAGCGGATAGAAAAAGCACTCAAATTTGAGAAACAAATTTTAGATTAGTTGATAGTAATCGTATCAAGTTTAAAGATATTCTTAGCACCTTGTGCTATAATCTGCTAAAAATTTTAAAAACAAAGGACGAAAAAATGAGCGAAAAATTTGAATTTCAAACCGAAGTAAACGAGCTGTTAAATTTGATGATACACTCGCTTTACTCGAACAAAGAGATATTTTTGCGCGAGCTCATCTCAAACGCAAGCGACGCGCTAGATAAGCTAAACTACTTATGCCTCACGGACGACGCATACAAAAGTCTAAGCTACTCTCCGCGAATCGATATCAAAATAGATAAGGACAAAAAGACGCTAACGATCAGCGATAACGGCATTGGCATGGACAAAAATGAGCTGATAAATAACCTCGGCACCATCGCTAGAAGCGGTACGAAGGGCTTTTTGGACAAACTAAGCGGTCAAGCTAAAAAAGATAGCGCGCTCATCGGACAGTTTGGCGTCGGGTTTTATTCGGCGTTTATGGTCGCGGATAAGATCGAGGTCGTGAGCAAAAAGGCGGTTGGCGAAGAGGCCTTTATGTGGAGTTCGGACGCTAAAACTTACGAAATCTCCTCTGCGCAAAAAGAAGGTCACGGCACCTCGATCACGCTTTATCTAAAAGATGACGAGTTTGCCGAGCCCTACCGCATAGAAAACATCGTCAAAAAATACTCCAACCACATTCCGTATCCGATATTTGCGGATAAAGAAGAGTACGTAGCGCCTAAAGAAGGCGAAAAAGAAGGCTCGTACGAGACCAAAAACGTGCAGATAAATAAGGCCTCGGCGCTTTGGAAAATGAGCAAAAGCGCGCTAAAAGAGGCCGACTACAATGACTTTTATAAGCAAATCTCGCACGATAGCGAAGATCCGCTACTCTACGTTCACACAAAAGCCGAGGGCAAGATCGAGTACACTACCCTATTTTTCGTACCGGCTAGCGAGCCGTTTGATCTATTTCGCGTGGATTATCAAAGCGGCGTGAAGCTATACGTCAAAAGCGTATTTATCAGCGACGATGCCAAAGAGATGCTGCCGCCTTATCTTAGATTCGTCCGAGGTATCATCGACGTAGAGGATCTGCCGCTAAACGTCAGCCGCGAAATCCTGCAAGAAAACAGCATAATGCGCAGCGTCAAGGAGCAAAGCGTCAAGAAAATCCTGGGCGAACTAGCCAAGCTAAAAGAAAAAGATAGGGAAAAATACATCAAATTTTATAAAATATTCGGCAAGGTGATCAAAGAGGGGCTTTACGGATTTAGCAGCGAAAAGGAGCAAATTTTAGACCTTTGCCTCTTTAAATCAAGCAAACGCGACGGGCTAATCAGCCTAAAAGAGTACAAAGAGGCGATGAAAGAGGGACAAAAATCGATCTACTACATCAGCGGAAACAACGAAACGATGCTAAGAAATTCGCCGCTTTTAGAGAGCTTTAAGGCTGAAGGAATAGAAGTGCTCATCATGGACGAGGAGATAGACTCTATCGTTATGCCGATGGTTCAAGACTACGACAAAACGCCGATAAAAGCGGTAAATCACACCGATATCGACGCAGAGATCAAGCCCGAAAAAAGCGAAGCCGACGAGGGTAAATTCGCCGCGCTGCTAGCCAAGATGAAAGAGATCCTAAAAGACGAGGTCAAGGACGTGAAGCTAAGCTCACGTCTAAGCGAAAGCGCCGCCGTCATCGTCTATGATAAAAACGATCCCGACTACGCTACGCAGATGATGCTAAAGCAGATGGGGCA
This sequence comes from uncultured Campylobacter sp., assembly GCF_938045625.1. Taxonomy (GTDB): domain Bacteria; phylum Campylobacterota; class Campylobacteria; order Campylobacterales; family Campylobacteraceae; genus Campylobacter_A. Next base: position 4,189 of record NZ_CALIAV010000086.1, on the reverse strand, counting down.
CAATGCGGGCAAAATTTTGCCGATACTGGAGATAAACCCAAAGCACGAGCTCTTTGAAAAGCTATCTCAAAACGAGGCGATGATCTGCGATGCGGCCGAGCTACTTTTAGATATGGCCAAGCTAAACGAAGGCGTCGCGATCGACGATCCGTCGGCATTTAGCAAAAAGCTAACTAAAATCTTGCTAAAAGCGATCTAAATTTAAGCCTTTTGGGGCTTAAATTTTATTTTCGATTCGGCGGCTGAGTTAAATTTGTCGCCGAGCTTTTTTAAATTTAAGCTCAAATTTGCACTCCAAAATCCACTCGCCATATCCTTTAAATTTACGGCGTCAAATTTGATTTAGCAGACGTTTGCCATCTAAGCTGAAAAAACGAGTAAGCTACATTTGCGTAATATTTGGTTATAATTACCAAAAAATTTAAGGTATAAAGTGAGCGAAAGTAAGGAACATTTCGTAAAAGAAGAAGATTTTATCGTATCAAAAACCGACGTCAAGGGCAAGATAACCTACTGCAATCAGCCGTTTTTAAAGATCGTCGGCGCGGCGCAAGATCAGCTTTTGCACAAGCCACACAACATCATCAGACACCCTGATATGCCGCGCATCGTGTTTAAGCTACTGTGGGAGCGTATCAAGGCAAAACAAGAGATATTTGCGTTCGTTAAAAACAAGAGCTTTGACGGCGGCTTTTACTGGGTATTTGCTAACATTACAGCTTCGCTAGATGCTAACGGCGAGATCATCGGCTACTACTCCGTTCGCCGCAAGCCAAACCCGGATGGCGTAAAATTTATCGAAGGCGTATATAAGCAACTACTTGAGGCCGAAAAAGGCGGCGGCATGGAGGCTTCGGGCAAGCTACTGGGACAAATTTTAGCCGGCGCCGGCGTCAGCTACGACGAGTTGGTACATAAACTTCAGCGAGGACAGATATGAGGCAGCATCCTATCTCAGGCGATATAATTAAGCTAAAAAACGAGCTTAACGAGCTTGAAAAAATGGACATCAAACCGCAAGAAGCGATCATGAGCGCCGCGCAGTTTAGCGCTCTAGCAAGCGCCGTCAAAGAGCGAGGGACAAAGGCTAGCGGATATTTTTCGGCCGTTTTTGACAACGAGGATTATTATGCTAACGTCAGCGCCTATCTCTCGCAGATCCTGCTAGAGATATCGCTAAAAAGCGAGAAAAACGGCATAAGCACGGCGGCGAATCACAAACTCCAAGTCGCTGCGAAAAATATCAAGGATATAACCGAGCTTTTGCAAGCTCAAAGCGCCATCATGCAAAAATACAAAAGACGAAGCTTCTTTAATAATGACGCGCTACTCGTCTGCGTGCCGTCAAAACGCAGCTTGCGGTACTTCTCAAAGCGCAATCAAGACTAGATAAGCTACTAAAAATGCAGGCTAGTATCATCTCAAATGTGATTTTGGGCGAGTTTAAGATGGCGTATAAATTTTATTTTACTCTGTTTTTTTAGCAAAAAGCAGAGGCGATCAGCTACTTTTAGCCGAGATAATCAGCGTTTGCGATAAGATTGCAGCAATGATTGGGCCGATATTTAGCAATCAGAGCCTAAAGACAAGTGAACTCGTGTATCATTATCTAGTTTACAAACTGCGAGAATAAAGACGATTTTATAAACTAATTTTAAAATTTACAAAGTACAAAGATATTTAAAATTAACGCTCTGCCGTAAATTTTAAATATCTTTTAAAATTTCATCCGCTATTTTCCGTGCACCGCCGTTATCTATCTGCTTGGAAAGCTTACTTGAAATTCGCGCTATATCTATCTCGTTTATCAAATTTAGCACCTCATTCGCATCGATTTCGCCGCCTTGTTGAAAGCAAAATTTGGCCAAATTTTGATCCACGAGGAATTTAGCGTTAAAAACTTGATGATTGTTTGCGGCGTAAGGATAAGGCACGAATACGCTAGGCAACGCATTTGCCGTGAGCTCCCACAGCGTACCCGCCCCTGCGCGGCTTATCGCCAGATCGGCGCGGCTCATCTTAAGCTCTATTTTAGGATCAAAGTCAAAAAGCTCAAGCTCATCGCTGCCAAGAGCAAGCTTTTTATACTCCTCTTGCAAGCTCTCAAGCGCGTTTTTGCCGCATTGATGGATGATTTTTACGCCTTTTTCTTTAAAAACGGGAGCCAGCTTTAAAGCTAACGAATTTATCGCCGCCGCACCCTGCGAACCGCCTAAAAATATGACCGTTTTTAGCTCGCTGCGAAGCCTAGCCGCGCTAAAAAATCTCTCCGCGACGGGATAGCTAAAAACAGGCTTAAAATACGAGCTAAAAAAGCCTTTTGCAAGCGGTTTTAAGAGCTTGTTTAGGTTGCCGATCACGGCGTTTTGCTCATGGATAAAAAGCGGCATGCGCGATATAATCGCCGCAAATGCCGCAGGCGCCGCGCTGTATCCGCCTACGCTCACGACGGCTTTTACGCCTTGGGTCTTAAAAATTTTGCGGCATTTAAAGGCTAAATTTAGGATATTAAAAAGCGAAAAAAGCTTGCCTAGCCCCTTTTTGTTTACGACTCCGCTGCTAGGCAAGAAAAATTTCTCGCTAAATGCGGCGTCGTTTTCAAACCACATCTTATCCTGTCCGCTGCTTGAGCCTACAAATATCGTCCTACATCCGCGCGAAACCAGCTCCTCGTTCAGAGCTTTTGCGACGGCTAGATGTCCGCCCGTACCGCCGCCGCAGATAACGATAGCACCGCTTTTGGTTTTGTTTTGAGCTTCGACGCTAGTCAAATTTGACGGCGAAATTTCAGCCGAAATTTGTTTGTCTTTTAAATTTTCAGACGTCAAATTTTACTCCTTGCCGTTAAATTTGGAATGCTCAAATTTGCTTTATCATGCCGCAAGTCAAATTTAAGCTCAATCTTTTACTTTTTTACTCACCATCAGCACCATGCCGACCCCTATGCAAAGCGCTAGGATCGAGCTGCCGCCGTAGCTTAGAAACGGTACGGCGATGCCTTTTATGGGCGTGATCGAGGTGATGCCGTATGAGTTCATGATAAACGAAAACGAGATGAGAAGTCCGACGCCGAGCGTAAAGAGGTGATAGACCTTGTTTTCGCTCCTTGAGGAGACGCGAAAGATGCGGAAAAGCAAAATCAAAAGAAGCGACGTGATAATAAGTATCCCCAGCACCCCGACTTCCTCGGCTATACCGGCAAGTACGAAGTCCGTGTGCACTTCGCTCAAAAATCCGAGCTTAAAAACGCCCGCTCCAAGTCCTTCGCCGAAAAATCCGCCGTGCTTTATGGCATTTAGCGAATGTGAGATCTGATATGGCTCAGGTACGCCCTCGACGCGAAACATATTTGCCATATTTTCCGGCATTAGCGAAAGAACCATGTTTTGCACCGTGCCCCACCATGATTTTATACGTAAAATTCGGTGTTCTGACGTAAAAATAGCTACAAAAGCAAGCACTGAAGCACCCGCCATACCGATGACGAAAAGCCGCTTGCTAGTACCGGCAAAAAGCATCATAACGATGAGCGTGAGCGCCAAAACGACGACTTGGCCGAGGTCGTTTTGAAGGATGGCGATGAGATAAACGGCTATCAAAAACAAAAACATATAAGGCAAAATGAGCTTAAATTCCTGCTTTAGGCTCTTTTTGCTACCGTCGATCTTGCGTGCAAAACTCCATGCCAAAAAGTAAACGAAACCGATCTTAAAAAACTCAACAGGCGCTAGAGAAAAGCCCGGCAAGCGTATCCAGCGCTTGGCTCCGCCCGCATCGGTAACCAGCGAACTAGGTAGCGCGTGCATAGCTCCCATCGCGATAGCGCAAAAGCCAAACAGACAAAAGCCGATCCAGACCATGGATTTATCAGGGTCAAGCCGCGAAATACCCCACATCAAAAATATCCCGATCGCTCCCACGACAAGCTGTCTGATAAAAAAATGATAAGGCTCGTAGTTAAAAAGAAGCACGGTAAAAACGGGCAAGGATAGTGAAAAAACGATACCTATAGCAATGAGCGCGACGCAAGAGTAAAATATCCACTTATCCGCCTGCATTTTTCCCTTTCCCGAGTTAAATTTAAAGGCCGATTTTACTTAACTATGACTTACAAAGATGTTAATCTTTAAATTTAAGCCTAAAAAATCGAGCCTAAATTTAGCGCCTCGTCTTGCCTTCGTCGGCTTAA
>NZ_CALIAV010000085.1 GCF_938045625.1 uncultured Campylobacter sp. | reverse complement strand
AAATTTAGGAGCTTTGCTACGTCAAATTTGATATAATTTTTAAAATTAGCGCTTTTAAAAGGTTAAATTTAAAAATAGACTACTGTTTTTCTACTTGATATATAGCTTTATATTTACAATGAAAAAATGTTACGATTTTACACGTTAAATTTATATTTTAAAAAAAGTTTCTGGGATATTATGGGTTTTGTTATCAAAAAGCATATCAGATTTAGTAAATATAAAGTTTTATATTTATTCGTACTTTTAAGCTTTACACCTAAAATAGGCAAAATAAAGATAATTTTGGTCTTAATTTGAATTCCAAATATTGCCAAAGAATTAGTTATTTTTAATCAACTTAAATTTAGGTTGTAACGGTTAATATCCGCTTAATTTTTAAGAACTATCTTAAAAAATAAACGAGGAGAGAAAATGGATCGACGAGATTTTATAAAAAGCGCCGCCGCTTCAGCCGCGTGCGCGAGTGCGGGCATAGCGCTGCCTAGTTCTATGGCAGCTGCGCAAAACACAGCTGAAAAGGGCTGGCGCTGGGATAAAGCGGCATGTAGGTTCTGCGGAACGGGTTGCGGCGTAATGATCGCAACCAAAGAGGGCAAAATCGTAGCAGTGAAGGGCGACCCTGAAGCACCAGTAAACCGTGGCCTAAACTGCATCAAAGGCTATTTTAACGCCAAGATCATGTACGGCGCGGACCGCATCACTCAGCCGCTTTTACGCGTGAACGAAAAGGGCGAATTTGATAAAAAAGGCAAATTTAAGCCTATTAGCTGGGAAAAAGCCTTTGACATCATGGCTGAAAAATATAAAGAGACCATGAAGAAAAACGGCGTGCATTCAGCCTGCGTTTTTGGCTCGGGTCAATACACTATTTTAGAGGGTTATGCAGCCGTCAAACTATGGAAAGCGGGTATTAGAAGCAACTCTATTGACCCGAATGCTCGCCACTGTATGGCAAGCGCGGTCACTGGCTTTATGCAGACATTTGGTATAGACGAGCCAGCAGGCTGCTATGATGACATCGAGCTAACCGATACTATCGTGGCTTGGGGCGCTAATATGGCCGAGATGCACCCGATACTTTGGGCGCGCGTCAGCGATAAAAAGCTAAGCGACCCTGAGCGCGTAAAGGTCGTAAATTTAAGCACGTATTCGACTAGAACGTCAAATATCGCCGATTCCGAGATTATTTTCGCTCCTTCAAGCGATGTCGCTATCTGGAACTATATCGCTCACGAGATCGTTTATAATCATCCTGAAGCCATCGATTGGGACTACGTAAATAGCCACTGCGTATTTGCGACGGGACCGGTAGATATCGGCTACGGGCTTAGAAATAATCCAAATCATCCTAACTACAATGCCGAAAAAGACGTCATCGAGACCGAACTTAAAAAGACTTTAAGCAAAAACGAGGGCGTGACTCTGGGCTATCTAGGCTATAAAGAGGGTGACGTGATGGAAAATAAAAATACGGCTACCGCGGGCAAACACTGGCAAATCACGTTTGAGGAATTTAAAGAAGCTCTTAAACCTTATACGCTTGACTTCTCCGCTCCGCTAATAAAAGGCGATCCAAACGAGGATTTGGAAGAATTTAAGAAAAAACTAAAGCAACTAGCCGACTGGTACATCGAAAAAGGTAGAAAAGTAGTTAGCTTTTGGACAATGGGCTTTAACCAGCACCAACGCGGTACATGGGTAAACGAGCAAGCCTATATGGTACATATGCTTCTTGGTAAACAAGCAAAACCGGGCGAGGGCGCTTTCTCGCTAACTGGACAACCAAGCGCATGCGGAACGGCACGCGAGGTCGGTACTTTCGTTCATCGCTTGCCTGCGGATATGGTCGTAGATAACGCCGAACACCGCGAAATAAGCGAGAAAATTTGGAAACTTCCTAAAAACACGCTAAATCCGAAAGTCGCCTCCCACTACGTAAAAATGATGCGCGACATGGAAGACGGAAAGATGAAATGGGCATGGGTGCAGGTAAATAACCCATGGCAAAACACCGCAAACGCAAACCACTGGATAAAAGCCGCTCGCGAGATGGATAACTTTATCATCGTCTCAGACCCGTATCCGGGCATCTCGGCTAAGGTTGCCGACCTGATCCTGCCAACTGCGATGATATACGAAAAATGGGGCGCGTACGGTAATGCCGAGCGCCGAACGCAGCACTGGCGTCAGCAAGTCCTTCCGGTAGGCGAAGCGATGAGCGACACGTGGCAAATGCTGGAATTTGCTAAGCGCTTTAAGCTAAAAGAGGTTTGGGGCGAACAAAAAGTGGACGATAAGCTAACGCTTCCAAGCGTGCTAGACGAGGCAAAAGCCATGGGTTATAGCGAAGAAGATACGCTATTTGACGTGCTTTTCGCAAACGAAGAGGCTAAGAGCTATCCTGCAAAAGACGCTATAATGGAAGATTTTGATAACTCTGAAGTTTTCGGCGACAGTAGAAAAATCGTCGGCTCGGACGGCAAAGTGTTTGAGGGCTACGGATTTTTCGTTCAAAAATATCTTTGGGAAGACTACCGCAAATTTGGCTCGGGTCACGGACACGATCTAGCGGACTTTGATACTTATCACAAAGTGCGCGGCCTAAGATGGCCTGTAGTAGACGGCAAAGAAACCCAGTGGAGATTTAACGCCAAATACGATCCGTATGCCAAAAAATACGCCGAAGACGGCAAGCAGTTTGCATTCTACGGCAATAAAAAAGCCAAGTTGCAAAAAGGCGATTTGACCAAAGTAACTAGCGGAGACGAGAAATTTTCTATCGCTAATAAGGCCAAAATTTTCTTCCGTCCTTATATGGATCCGTGCGAGATGCCTGATACTACGTATCCTTTCTGGCTATGCACGGGCCGCGTCTTGGAGCACTGGCACACAGGCACTATGACTATGCGCGTTCCTGAGCTTTACCGCGCCGTACCTGAAGCGCTTTGCTACATGCACGAAGGCGATGCGCAAAAGCTAAATTTACAACATAACGACGTAGTTTGGGTTGAGTCTCGCCGCGGCAAGGTAAAAGCAAGAATTGATCTTCGCGGACGAAACAAAACCCCTTCGGGCCTAGTGTACGTGCCGTTTTTCGATGAAAACGTATATATCAACAAAGTCTGCTTAGATGCGACTTGCCCGATCTCAAAAGAGACCGACTATAAAAAATGTGCGGTTAAAATTTACAAGGCTTAATAATGCAAAATAGAAGAGAGGCTTTAAAATTCGGGTTAAAAGCGATTAGTTTGGTTCTCGCGGGCGGTTTCATCTGGAGTACGCAAACGACGGCTAAAGCCCAAACTCTACTCATCAGACCGCCCGGCGCGCTAAAAGAGAAAAATTTCCTTAGTGAGTGCATACGTTGCGGGCTGTGCGTAGAAGCCTGTCCTTGGGATACGCTTAAGCTTGCGGATTTAGACGACGGATTGCCTTACGGCACTCCGTTTTTTACGCCGCGTAAAATTCCGTGCTATATGTGTCCGGACATCCCGTGCACGGTCGCCTGTCCGACGGGTGCGTTAGACGTGAAGCTGGTAAGCGAAGATAACGGCAAGCTAAATATAAATAAGTCCAAAATGGGTATAGCGGTGCTAGATCCTAATTTTTGCATCGCTTACGAAGGACTTCGCTGCGACGCTTGCTACCGCGCTTGCCCTTTGATAGACAAGGCGTTAAAGCTTGAATACGTTCGCAACGAGCGAACGCAAAAGCATGCGTTTTTTAAACCAGTCGTAGATGCCGACTACTGCACCGGCTGCGGTATGTGCGAGCAAGTTTGCGTGACGCCTAAGGCCTCTATCTTCGTACTTCCGCGCGAAATAGGGCTGGGCTCTAGCAACGAACAGTACGTAAAAGGCTGGGTTGAGGGCGCGGATAAAAAGCTAAAAGACGCTGAGCCAAAAGAGTTTAAAACCGACGAGAAAAAGCTAAACGACTATCTAAACGGCGGAGATTTGCTATGAAATATTTGATTTTAAGAAGAATAAGTCAAATTTTTATTTTGGCTCTATTTTTTGCGAGCAACTATTATGGAGTTAAAATTTTACAAGGCAATCTTAGCTCGTCTTTGCTATTTGGGGTCGTTCCGCTTAGCGATCCGTTTGCGGTTTTGCAGCTGTTTTTAGCGGGTTTTTCTATCGGCTCTACCGCCGTTTTAGGAGCGGGGATAATACTAGCTTTTTATGCTTTTATCGCTCCTAGAGCCTTTTGTAGCTGGGTTTGCCCGGTAAATATCATAACCGAAACCGCTCGCTGGGTCAGAGTAAAGCTTGGCTACGACAAAGATAAAAAATTCGTAAATTTCACGCGAAGCGCGAGATATTACGTTTTGGGATTTACGCTTTTTATCTCGTTAGTCACTTCGGCCCCGGCGTTTGAGGGCGTTAGCTTTATTGGCATTATTCAGCGCGGCGTCATCTACGGCGGTACGCTGTGGCTATTCGTGGCGTTTGGGGTGTTTGCGATAGACGCGTTTATCGGCGATAGATTAGTCTGCTCAAAGCTTTGTCCGCTGGGCGCTTTTTATGCTATAGCAGGCAAATTTGCCCTTATCAGAGTAAAGCACGATGCGGCTAGCTGCACCAACTGCATGAAATGCAAACTAATCTGCCCGGAAAACCAAGTGCTTGGCATCATCGGCAAGCAAAGCGGGTTTATAACCTCGAGCGAGTGCATCAGCTGCGGACGCTGTATAGACGTTTGCGATGACGACGCGCTCAAATTTAACATTAGAAATTTACTAAAGGAGAAAAATCAATGAAGGCGAGAATTTTGGCGGGATTGGCATGCGCCGTCCTCATATTTTCGGGCTGTGCCGAAGCTAAAGAAGAGCAAAAATCATCTAGCTCCGCGCAAACTCAAAAAACGGAGCAGATAAAAACTAATTCCGATAAAAAAGAAAAAGTAAAGCTAAAAGACGGTAAAGACGCCAAAGACTTAAATATCTTGCGCGCCGCTAACGACGTTATCGACGAAGACGATATAAAACTAGCCGATATCAACTGGACCAAACCGGCCGCGGGCGAATCAAAAAGATACGACCGCTCTTTTGAAAACGCTCCGCCGCTAATCCCTCATGATTTAGAAGGACTCATTCCTATCACGGCGGATAATAATATGTGCGTTAGCTGCCATATGCCCGAAGTCGCAAAAGATGTCGGCGCGACTCCGATCCCTAAATCGCACCTTTATAGCATAAGGAATAAAAAGGACCTTGAGGGCAAGCTTAGCGACGACCGCTTTAACTGCACTACGTGCCACGTACCGCAGGCTAACGTAGAGGCTAAATTTAAAAATAACTTTAAGCCTGAGTATCGCGACGCAAACTCGACAAGTCGCTCAAACCTCCTTGACGTGCTAAACGAGGGCGTCAGATAATGACGGCGGACGCTTCGAGGCGTAAAATTTTTTCTAAAATTTTGGGCGGCAAAACCGCTCAAAAATTTATCGCTCCGCCTTATTTTTGCGGCGAATTTAACTGTGTGGATTGCGAAGCGCCTTGCGTTAGCGCTTGCGACAGAGAGCTTTTAAGTCTTGAAAACGAGAGAGTAAATTTTAAATTTAAGTCTTTGGGGTGCAACTTTTGTAAAGAGTGCGCGCTCGCTTGCGAAGAGGCGGGACGAGAGGTTTTAAATTTAAAATTTACAGCTAAAATCGAAGCTAAAATTTTTATCGACGTGCATAGTTGTCTTGCTTGGAACGGCACGATTTGCTGTAGTTGCCAGGACGTTTGCAAATTTAGAGCGATCGATTTTTTAGGCGTTTTTCGCCCGAGCATAAATCAAAAATGCACGGGCTGCGCGCAATGTATGGAAGTTTGCTTCGCGAATAGTATCAAAATGGAGGCGTTATGAGAAAATTTATTTTATTTTTTACGGTGATTTTTTGCTTAAATTTGACCGCAAATTTAGCGGCGGCACCGCTTGAGATCTTGCAACCGTACAAGGTCATAAAAGCGGGTGCAAACGTGATAAGCTCAAATTTGATAGATGAAATTTTATATCTGGGCACGGACGGTAGCGAGCTTGATATCTACGACATAAAGGCGGATAAATTTTTAGAACCGATCAAATTTCGCACAGTCAAAACGCACTTTAGCGACGAAGAGCCTGCAAAGATTTTTAGCATCGACCGGCTGGGCGATATGCTTTTGGTTTTAACCGAGATGGATTACAACGAGCGATATTTGTACGTTTTTAAAAAAGAAAATGACGGCTGGAGCGAGGTTAGCAATATGCATCTAGCTAACAAATCCGCCAAAAAAGCCTTTTTCATAGATGAAAAAACGGCGGTAGTATCGGATTTCGGCAATGAAATTTACTACATCGACCTAGAGAGCAAAAAAGCGGTCTTTAAACATAAATTTTCTATCGCGCTTTACGTTGATTTTGAAATCAACAAAACCCGCGACAAAATCGCTATCGGAGCCGAAAGCGGCGTGATTTATATCTATAATCTAAAAACTCGCCAAACCGAACAAACGCTAAATTTCTTTAAAGACAACATGTACGACATCGACTACAAAAATGACGTCGTAGCCGTGGGCTGCATCGACAAACAAGCAGGCGTTTTTAACGGCGCTATGAGCTATTTTAAGTCCGATTTTATCGTTTATGCGACGGGGCTTAGCGACGACGCCAAAACACTAGCGTATATGAATGGCGAAGAGAGCGATATCCTGGTCTACGACATCGCAAGCAAAACAAAACTCGCGACCGTAAAAACCGGACAGCAAATTTTAAATGAAATTTACCTCTTCGATAACGGTAGGCTAATCAGCATCGCGTACGAAAAAGAGGTTAAATTTTGGAGCGTAAAATGAACATATCAAGTGCGATAGTATATACCAAAGACGGAAACGAAGCCGCCGAGGTGGCTAAAAGAATCGAGCAAGTAAAAGGCTGCGAGGTCATCGCCGCGCAAGACGGCAAGATCGTAGTCGTGATGAGCGCGGAAAATTTAGACGGTGAGATAGAGCTATTTAAAGCGCTAGAGGGTGTAGAGGGCGTCTCAGGAGCCGCGATGATATACAGCTATCAAGAGGATTTGCAACAAGATATCGAAAGCATTAAAAAAAGCGGCAAGATAAGCGAAATTTTACTCGACGAAAACGTCGATGCCAAAGACATCGTATATAACGGTCACGTCGGCGATAGGGTAAAGTAAATTTTTACCCGTTAACTTTATCCTAAATTTGACGATATATAATACAGAATAAAATCTAAAGGATAAAAAATGCAAAGCATGAACGGTTTAAGCCAAAATCCATACATCCCGCAACCTCGCTACGACGTGCAGAACGTCCAAAACTCGGCAAGCGTAGATCAAAATGAAAATATCAAAAGAATGCAAGAAGCCTATGCAAATATCGACGTAAAGCAGCTAACGAATAGCTATTTGTCGCATTTTCAGGCTAGGGCTGACTCAAATGCGAGCTCAAATTTCTTGTCTCAGGTTTCGGCCTTTAATGGTTCTGCAAAATTTAACGATATTTTCGGCGCTCAAAGCAAAAGTATAAATTCTCTAAACGATATCTTGTCCGGTGTCGATTTTAAATCTATCGGCTACGAGGGCAAGCCTATAACGCAACTAAGCCAAAGCGAAGCTAGCGATCTAGTTAGCGAGAATGGATTTTTCGGTATCGCAAATACTGCGGATAGGATTTCAAATTTTATCATTAGCGCCGCCGGAGACGACTTGCAAAAGCTAGAAGCCGGAAAAGAAGGTATGCTAAGGGGCTTTAAAGAGGCTGAGAAAATTTGGGGTGGCGAGCTACCTGAAATTTCGCAAAAAACGATAGAAAAAGCAACGCAAGCCGTAGATAAAAGAATAGCCGAACTTGGTGGGAACGTGCTCAGTGTTCAGGCTTAAGTTTTTAAATTTAGCCGCCGTTTTGCTGGTTTTTAGTGGTTGTGCTTTTTTTGAGCAAAAACCGCCACCAAAAGTCGTCCAAAAACCAGTTATTCAAAAACCTGCGCCCGTTAGAGGCTCATTGCGTGGCGTGATATCAAGCGTAACCTACGACGGTGGCAAATACTGCTACGATATAAAATCAATCGACACTTCAAACGGCAAACTGCCTAGCGGTAAGTACTGTGCGGATAAATTTTACTTTTCTAGCGGAGATACCGTCTATGCAAGCGTTTCGGGCGGACTCGTCACTGAAATGCTGCTCATAAAAAGCGGAACCCATCATGTTATGCATAAAGCAAAAAAAGCGCCGAAATTTAAAAGCCCAAGCTCCACAAAAAGCTCACAGCAAGAAGAAAACAACAAGAAAATCCTAATCGAAGTTCCGAAAAGTGAAAATATCAGCTTTGATTAGCCGTTGATTTACCGAAATATTTTATAATTCTTACAAGCAATCAAAGTTAGAACTCCTTTTAAGAAGGGGATGTGCGTCCCCTTTTTTATCTTTTTATTTCGCAAAAATCCTCGAAATTAAGCTTTCATATTTAAGCTTTGTTGCTAGTATTCTTATTTTAATAATATTAAGTATCAAAAATAGCCTTGTAACAGCTTGATATATTAGTGTTTTATGATTATTTATGTTAAATTTTTGCATTAAGCTTACCACGACCGATTTTGTGCTAAAATTATGACTATAAAACTTTTATAAAGGAGAACTTATGAAACTCGCTAAAATTTCTTTAGCTGCTTTGGTTGCGCTAGGCGCTTTCTCTACTTTAAATGCTACTCCGCTTGAAGAAGCTATTAAAGATGTAGATTTTTCTGGATTTGCAAGATATAGATATACTCACAATAAAGTCCGCTGGAATGGTATGCCAGGCGCATTCAACAAAAATAATGCAAATCATAACTTCCGATTCGTAGGTACTTTTAAGGCTGCTCTTGACGATAACTTCTTTGGTGTTTTGGGTCTAAGATATGCAGCAAATGACGGTTCTGGATTTAATGGCGATACCACCAATACTACAAGCTCATTTGGTGTAAGAGAATTTTATCTTGGCTACAATATAAACAATACTACAATAACAGCTGGCAAGCAATTTGTTAAAACATATTTTGACGATGATTTGGTAGGAACTGGTTTAAGAGTACAAAACACTGATATATCAGGTCTTACTTTGGTTGGTGTTGCTTTTGACGCACTTGAAACCGATAGCATTGACTATGACGGTCGACTACTATCAGGCCTGGCAGGATCAAAAAGCCTTAACTACTATGGCGTGGGTGCAATGGGAAGCTATGATCCTGTAAACTTTAAAGCTTGGTGGGCATATCTTGAGGATACCGCAAATTTATTTGCAGCTGATGCGGCTTTGAAATTTGACCTAGATGCAGTAAAACTAGGCTTACAGGCACAATATGTTCACAATGAGTCAGACGACAATAACTTTGGTGATGCAAATTTCTTTGCAGCTAAAGGTGATGTAGGATTTGCTGGAGTCGGTTTAAATGCAGGTTATATCTACTATAAGGCTAAAGACGATAAAAAATCTTTCGTAACTGTTGAAGATAACGGCAAGTTAATCAATCCGGGTAAACTACTTAACTCGGTAATGAACGGTAGCGCTCAATACTACAACAATATCAAAGACAAAAACGATTATTGGTTTATCGGAGCGTCATATAAAATTAACGAGTTTGGCTTGTATGCTAACTATATCGATGGCAAAGGCTATAGCTATAGATACAACAAGAGAGTTGATAGAGACGAGTGGAACGTCGGCGGTAGCTATGCTTACAGCAAAAAACTTAATTTCTCTACATTCTATGCAGCAGCTAAAGAAAAAGACGGAGATCATAAAAATAAACACGACCGCATAAGATTCGAAGCCAAATACAGCTTCTAATCAAAAAAGCTAGTTTTATGCTATAATCCCAAGCAAATTTCCATTTGCTTGGGATTTTTAAATTTATCAAAAAGGTTTTTCATGAAATTTATGCATTTTTCGCTTTTAGCATGTCTTTTGACTTTTTCTTTAAATGCTGCAGACGAGCCGAGTTATATATTTGAGGCAAAGGGTGAATTTGCAAAAGAGCTAAAAAGTTTGGTAGAAAAATATTCTAAAGACGAAAATATAAGTATAAACGTTTATGAAAAAGCTCCTGAGACTGATAGTGGCGGCAAGTTTTTAAATATCGGCGTAGATACCAAAAGAAGGTATAGTGTGGAAAAAGGTCGCGAACTGTATGCTAAAAATTGCGCTTCTTGTCACGGCGAAGATGGGAATAAAAGAGCTTATGGCACATCCAAAAAGTTAACTAAAGTAAGTGCAGAGGATATAGAGGCTGCTTTTTCTGGTTATCTAAACGATTCTGACTATGGCGGAAATATGAGAAATCTAATGAAAACCGTTGCCGCCAAAACAAAATATAGCGACCTTGGGGCAATTATTGCTTTTTTAAAGGGCAAAGATGCTTTGCAATACAAGGGAAGCGAACAGGAAAACTCTGACGTCTCTACTACTCCTACTCAAGGAAGCTACTTAAAATAATCCAATTTGCCGGGTCGATTTGGCTCGGCATATTAAAAATATTTCAAATTTTAAATCCCTATAGTATATTTTAGTAAACGCTCGGTAATATTCCAAAGAAATATAAAATTTTTAAGCTTATTAAAGGCTAGATTATGTTAAGATTCCACAATATTAAATCTTATTTGAGGAGAAAATAATGAAAATTGCTAAAATTTCATTAGCTGCTTTGGTTGCACTAGGTGCTTTTTCAACTGTAGCGAGTGCTACGCCGCTTGAAGAGGCGATCAAAAATGTAGATCTTTCTGGATATGCAAGATATAGATATAATAACGTTACAGTTAAGAAAGCTAACGGTGTAAAAGATAATACGACTGCACATCACCAATTTAAATCAGAATTTTCTTTTAAAGCTGCTTTAGATGATAATTTCTTTGGTGTTTTAACACTTAGATATAATTCCAACGACAGCTCTGCTTTTAATGCAGATGGACGCAGCGATAGAACAGATACAACAAGTCCATTTAACGTAAAAGAATTTTACCTTGGATATAACGTAGGTAACACTACAATAACTGCAGGTAAGCAAACCATAGGTTCATTCTTTACTGATGATGCTGTAGGCACTGGCGTCAGAGTTGAAAATAGAGATATTACAGGCTTGACTCTAACTGCATTTGCTTTTGATGCATTAGAAAATAACGGCGAGAGCGATGGTGCTATTTACACTAATGCCCCTGGTATCTTTAATAACAACCTATATGCGGTAGCCGCTATCGGCTCTTATGATCCGGTAAGCTTCCAACTATGGTATGCATCTTTGGTTGATTCTGTTAACCTCATCATAGGTGACGTAAACTTTAGTCTTAATATTACTGATGATGTAAATATCGGTGCTCAAGTTCAGTATGCACATGCTGATATAGACAATAATGTTGGCGTAAACTTTAAAGATACGGATTTCTATGCAGGTGAACTTGGTACAAAAGTATTTGGCGCTGATGTAGCTGCTGGTTATATCGGATATAAAGTTCATGACAAAGAAAAAGGTTTTGTAAGCCTAGAGGATCAAGGTTCATTTATAGATGTAGGTGAGATAAAATCTGCTCTTGATTATACTGCTCTTGAAGGTAAAGCTAACTTCTGGTTCTTGAAAGCAGGATACACTTTTGCTGAGAAATTTAGAGTCGGTGGCGATTATTCTAATGGTAAAGTTAAACTTGCTTCAGGCGATAAAGAGAAATATCAAGAGTATGTAGCAAGACTAACTTATGACTATAGTGCTAAACTTCAGTTCTCAAGCTTCTATGCGTATGAGATTAACAAGCACCAAGATGACTCAAAAGATAAAACTAAACAGCTAAGATTCCAAGCTAAATACACATTCTAATTTTAAATATCTCGGGTTTATCCCGAGATATCTCCTTTCTATAGGTCTTTATGTTATACTTTTCAAAAAATAAGGCACAAATCCTTACTTGACTTTTAAAGTTATCTAGAAAGTATTTGATAAAATTTGCAAGCCCAAACACCCAAATAAAACATCCAAATCACTGCATTATATGATAAACTAATTTTAGGCTCAAGATAAGGAGGATTCTCTCTTGTCATCTTTGGTAAAATATGATAGAAAGTTTTTGTATTTTTACTGTTATTGAGCCCAAATTCACGCTCTTTTAATGAAGCAACAACTCTCTTTCTCTTAGCCTTCCTGTATCACTATGGTGTTGCTACGCTTTAGAGAAGATTCTTTTAATTTTAGACAATCCTAACATAATCCCAAAAATTTTCTCGACCTTTTATGTGGTTTTACTGTTGACTTCTTGCAAAATAGCAGGCTAGTCCATTCTTTGAATATTTTACTCTACAACGAATCTTTGCTCGCTAATCAATCTAACCATCATAGGCTTTTCCAATGGTCTCAATAAATTATAGTATCGGTATTAGTTCATTTGTAGAGTAGTTTTTAATTATTTGGGTATAGATCTTGCCGTCATGCTTTGGCTTTCCGAATATATGCGTTTTATTTACTCCTACCTTTCTTGCTTTTAAATGGCTATAGTCAATCTCTATCTTGTGGCTAAAATTACTTATTTTAACTTCGCTACGCTCGTTACTATTCAAGAGCTCGCACTTTTTTGATAATAAAATTCTGATTTTTTTAGTTATTTTATTGATTCTTTTTTCTAAGATTTTAGTAAATTCCGCTATTTTAGTATCTTCTATGCCAAATGAAAAATATTATAAAATTCTCTAAATTTCGTCTCTGAAATTCTGAAACGAACCATATGCTTATTTTTTAACTTCGCTACGCTCGTTACTTTTTAAAAATATAGTTCTCATTGCAACTCAATGCTATTTATGTTTATATTAAGTTTCTGCTTGTTTTGAAAATGTTAAAGATAAAAAGATAACTAAGTTGATATTTTGTAGAAAATAAAATTTGAAAGAAAAAAGAATAGAAAAAGGGGCTTGCGCCCCAAAAATTAAGCCAAAGTAGCCTTTAGCATCCAGATAGCTTTTTCATATTTTGCGATTTGATCTTGCGCCATATTTACGGTCGTGCTGTCTTTTGCTTCTTCAGCTACTTCTTCTAGCTTTTTAAATTCACCCAGCAAGTGCTCATACTCGGCCAAAACGCCTTTTAGAACCTCGGTCGGAGTGTAGCTATCTTTATTGTCAGTTTTTGGATGCGCTAGTTTGTTTAGCTCTTCTATTTTGGTGATAGCTCTACCGCCTAGTTGTATAGCACGCTCAGCGACGTCGTCGAATATCTCCGCCATATCTTCATAAGCTTTCTCGGTGTATTCGTGTACGCTAAAGAACTGAATACCTTTTACATACCAGTGGTAGTCGTGAAATTTAACGAATAACGCATGAGCATCAGCTTGGATTTGATTTAATTGAGTAACAACTTTTGACATTTTGTCTCCTTTGATTTGATTTATGGTGAAATTATAGCATATAAAACTTAAAAAAAAATAATTCGCAAATAATAAAAATTATTGTTTGTGAGTAAATTTTGGAATTTGTTTACACTGTTTTGCCGGATATAGACAAGCATTGCTATGCGGTATGAAAAACAAGTTTAACTTTTGATCAGGAAAAATTAATTCTTTTGAGAATTCTTGCATTAAATTTAGAGTATGTAAGAATGTAAATTTTGTAACTAGATAGCATGGGTTTGAAAAATCATAAGATGATACATGACGAAAGCCTAAATTTACCTACAAGTGCGTTTGTTGAGTGCCATTTTGATAAGTAAAATTTTAGAATTTTACAAACAAATTTGACTAACTACGGGTTTGTGTTAAAACAGTATCTCCGATATGCTTTCTGGCGTAGGTAAGCAGGCGAGGTAAAAATTTATTGCAAAACACGCCCGTTTGCTAACATTATAAAGTGATAAAAAAAGGCATAATGTTACACAAATTTATAGTTAGAGTCGTTGTAGCACTGCAAATAAAAGCGAATAAAAAGTCGTGTCGCGAGGCGGCTCATTACTTTGTTTGCCAACACTGACGGATACGCATTAAATTTCCACCTCAAATTTGCTAAAACAAAACTGTGCAAATTTAAATCCAAAATTACTAGCGATACTGCAAACACAAGCTTGTAGATTAAAAATTTACGTGAGCTAACGCTACATTTTCACAAAGCAAAATTCGCGTCAAATTTGCACTCTCTAGAGCCGCGCTTTAGTCTTGCTTGCCCGCCGTTAGCATCGTCTTTAGTATGCGCTTACCGACCTCAACACCCGGCTGATCGTAGGTGTTTATGCCTAGCATTATGCCCGTAGCAGATGTGAGAAGCTCGAAATAATAAATCAAAAATCCCGCGCTCGCCTCGTCTAGCCACTCAAGCTCGATGACGTCTACGCTGATGCCTTCTTGCACGAGCGCGTGCATAGTGGCACTGCACTGAGCGTTGATTAGCTCGCCCAAATTTAGCTCGTTTACGAAGTCGCAGCCCTCAAGGCCGTTTAGGCTAATGTTTGGTATCGCAGTGTTTGCGTCTGCGGCGGCCACTTTGATAAAGGTTACCGTCTTGTCCTTTACTCCATCCATGATGAGCTGCAAAAAGCTGTGCTGATCGCGCGAACCGATGAGTCCGACCGGAGTGAGTCCGTAGCGCTTGTAGCCCTTTTTCTTGCCTAGGCTCTCCGCCCACAGCTGCACGTACCAGTCGTTAAACTCCAAAAATCTATCGCCGTAGCTAAATATCACGTTGATTTTGGCGTTTTTGTGCGTCGCGTAGTGATAGGCTTTTTGCAGTAGCGTATCGTTGCCGTCCTCTAAAAATCGCCTCTTGCACGCTCGCGCGCCTTCCAGTAGCGCCGCCGCGTCGTATCCGCACAGCATTAGCGGTACAAGACCGATCGCGCTAAGCACGCTAAATCTGCCGCCGACGTTTTTTGGGATATTAAAAAATTTGATGTCGTTTTGCTTGGCGTAGGCTTCTAGCGGCGAGGCTGGGTCGGTGATGACGATGAAATTTTGGCTCAAATTTGAGGGCTTAAAGCGCGCCAAGATGCACTTAAATAGCGTAATCGTCTCGATCGTGGTGCCTGATTTTGACGAAATGATAAAAAGCGTTTCGTCAAATTTGATGCTCTCGCAAACGCTCTCAAAGCTAAAGGCGTCGACGTTATCGAGGAAATAAAGCTCTCGCTCACGGCTCCTTTTAGCGCCTGAAAGCATCGTTTTTAGCGCCTTGACGCCTAGACTACTACCGCCAATACCCACTAGCACGACGCTTTTTATGTGCGCGAGCGTCGCCTCATACTCGGCGATTTCGCTTAGTAAATTTGCGCCGATTTCCGGTAGGTGATAGTAGCCGATCTCGCCGCCTTTTAGCTCGTCGTTCATGCGTTTGGCATAGGAGCCGATCGCGCTTAGCGGCGTACGCTCGAAAAATAGCTCATTTTTTAGCATTTTTGCCTAGCTCGTAGAAGAAATTAGTCGCCTGCACGAAGCCCTCGACGCTACCGCAGTCAAAGCGCTTGCCCTTAAATTTATACGCCAGCACCATGCCGTCTTTGGCCTGCTCTTTTAGTGCGTCGGTGATTTGCACTTCGCCGTTTTTGCCGGGCTTGGTGCGCTCTAGGATCGTGAAGATGTCGGGCGTGAGGATATAGCGACCGATGACGGCGAGGTTGCTTGGAGCTTCTTTTGGGTCCGGTTTTTCGACCATGTCGCCCACCATCAGTAGATCATCCTCTATCGCGCGACCCGTGACGATGCCGTAGTTTTTGCTTTGCTCGATCGGCACTTCCATGACGGCGACGATGCTGCAGCGGTACTTTTCGTAGATTTTTACCATTTGAGATAGCACGCCTTCGCCCTCTTCGTTTATGCAGAGGTCATCTGCTAGCACCACGCCAAAAGGCTCGTCTCGCACGAGGACTTTACCCGTGTGGATCGCGTTTCCTAGGCCTCGCATGCTCTCTTGACGCGTGAATGAAAACGTGCAGCGCGCCATCAGTTCGCGGATATCGACGAGTAGGTGCTCTTTGTTTGTGCCTGAGATCTGATGCTCTAGCTCGTAGCTGATATCAAAATAATCCTCCAGCGCGCGTTTGCCGCGACCCGTGATGAAAGCCATGTTTTTCATGCCGGCCTCCAGCGCCTCGTCCACGCCGTAGTGAATGAGCGGTTTTGTGAGGATCGGCAACATCTCTTTTGGTAGCGATTTAGTCGCGGGCAAAAATCTCGTGCCGTAGCCCGCAGCCGGAAATAAACAAGTCTGTATCATAATTTTCCTTTTAATTTTTTAGGAGATTATAGCGAGTTTTGGCTAATTTGGAGTATCAAGGTAGAAATTTGCAGCTTGTCTTGATAGCATTTTTTACTCGCCGAGACCCGCATCTTGAAAATGCAAAATTTGGTTTAATCAAATTTAGAAAAGTTCATTTTTTTGTTTAGGCGAAGGGGCTTGAATTACGCTCTGCTTTGCAGCTCTCAAAGAGAGTGCAAGCATAAGGCAAGGCAAAGCCGAAGCAAAAGAGCTCCATTGCTCCTTAGTAAATTCCCCAACCCCTACGACGTGAGAGGTTGCTGAACTGCGTGCAGGTTAAATTTAGCACTTTCAAGATACGGGCCTGGGTGAGTAAAATTTAAAATAAATCCAAAAAATAGGGCGCAAATTTATGAGTTTAAAACGCGCCCGCTTTTTGAGCAAATTTGACCGCCAAGCGGCGGCAAATTTATATCCCTTTAAACGCTGCTTTTGCGTTTTCTAGGTCGTTTGCGTCGGGGTGAGTCGCGGCTCTTGCCCATCTGGCTTCGCGCTCCGGAGTTACGGCGTAGCGCGGGTCGTTGGGTGCTGCTTCGCCCATTTTACGTAGTTGCTCGATGACTTTTGGATCGATCGCGCCTTGGCAGTAAAACTCTCGTAAAATTTCATTTTCGCCCTCTCGTAGCACGACTTTTGCCTTTTCTAGGCAGTTCATCGCATGCTCGTGCTCGGGATCCATACCTAGCGTCATAAACAGGCCGACTTTTTTGCCCTTTATCTCGTGCAAAAAGCGTTTAAATTTAGGCTCCGCGTCGCCCTTATCGACGTAAAAACCAAGCGCGATAAAGTCGTATCGGTCCAAATTCAGATGCAGATCCTCGCTAAATTTGACCGCTTCGCAGCCAAGCTCGTTTGCGATGGCAAGACCGACTTTCTCGGTATTTCCAGTCGTGCTCGTGTAGATAACTATTTTTTTCATTCAAAGTCCTTTTGTGAGATATTTGCTACTTCGGTGCCGATCGACATACCCCAAAATACGCCATCCGTCGTGTAGTTTAAAAAGCCGTTTTCTATGAGCATATAGCCTTTGCTTTCGCATTTTTTGAAAAACTCCATTAGCGTGCTAAAGGTCTCATCGCTAACCAGGCTTTTTACCTGCGCGAGGTCGATTTTTGGGTACATAAAGAGGCTTTTTAGCCGCGCTTCGGCACGCTGTTTATCGTCTACTTTGTTTATCATACGCATTTTTTCTTTAGCGTTATAGATGTCGTAGTAGCCTAGCTTTCCGCCCGAGCCCCTACCTAACGGCAGGATATCGGCACCCTCGTGGCTTAGGCGGATGTACTGATAGCGGTCGCGGCCGATGCGGTTAAATTTAGTATGCTCTAGCACCTCGTAGTTGCCCGTACCTAGTAGCTTTTCAAAGAAAGCGTTATGCAGCTCGCGTTCGTAATTTACGTCGTAATAATCCTGCGACACGGTCTTTGCGAGTTCTGATTTTTCAAAAAGCTGAAGCGAATAAAAACTTGTGCTGTCGATCTTTAGCTCATCGACTAGGCGGGCGTCCTCTAGCACTTCGTCTATAGTTTGCTCGGGGTAGTTAAATATAATATCCGTGCAAACCATGCCGCTAAAATTTTGCCTGATCATTTTTAGGTGCTCTATCGCGCCTTTTTTGTCGTGGACGCGGTTTAGCAGCTTGCGGCCTTTGTCCGAAAAGGTCTGCACGCCGATGCTAAAGCGGTTTACGCCTAGGCTTTCTAGTAGGCGCACTTTGCTTAAATTTAGATTGTGTAGCGTGGTTTCTAGGCTAAATTCGCAGTCGTCTGAGATATTAAAATTTGATCGCAGAGCTGTGATAATGGGCTCTAGGTGCTTTTCTTTTAGTATCGTAGGAGTTCCGCCGCCAAAATAGACGCTGCGGATATTTTTAGCTTGTAGATACGGGAATTTGCCGTATTTCCTGGTCTCGCCCAGCAGATACTGCGTGTAGCTGTCTAGCTCGTCTTCTAGCTTCGTGCGGTTCATCGAGCAAAACGAGCAGATATTATCGCAAAAAGGCACGTGGATATAGATCACGCCGTCCTTTTGCGTCGGCAACTCCTCGGTTAAAAATTTCTCCACCTCGGCGTTAGTCGCCATCTTTATTTTTTTAGGACGCGTCGGTCCGGCGTGCCCTTTTTGCCTGGTTTCAAACATCTATTCCTCCGTTTTGAACTCGTAAGGTTTGGTAATTATACAATGCGAAATATTTTTTAATGCTTTAATTTCTAACTCCTTTGTTATTTTCACCGCTTCGTCGTTAAAAATTTTATTTTTTCCTCGAACGGCTATTATCTTTATCTCCCCGTCAAATTTAAAATCAACCTCGACTCTAAACGTCCCGCTTAGCCGCAGCATGAGTGCTTTTTTGGGATATTTGGCCTCCGGTTCGCGCGCCACGGTAAAGCCCACGCCCTCTTTGCACGCGTTTTGCTCTTTTGTTTCGCCGCTATCTTGCGCGGCGGACTGCTTTGCGGGGACTAAATTTGAGCTAGGCTGCGCGCTTTGCTCGGCGGGTAAAATTTGAGTCGGCGCGGGCGTCGGTTCAAATTTAGACTCCTCTTTTACCGTTTGCGCCGGCTTTGGCAAGATTTGCTTTTTTATTTTGGGTTTTGGGGGTTGCTTTTTATCCTCCTTTGGCTTTTTGGGTTCCGGCTCTACCGGCTTTGGCTCGGGCTGTAAAATTTCGGGCTCTGGCTCAAATTTGACCGGTTCGAGCTGCGTTTCTTGCAGCCATTCCATAGGTTTTTCTAGCGGCTCCGCGCTTTGAGGCGGGAGCTGCTCTCTAGTCTCTTTGCTGGGCTCTTCTTGCGTCAAATTTAGCTTTATCTTTATCGTTTCTTGCGGTTTTGCGCTCTCTATCTGGCGCGAGTTTAACGGCAAAAAAAGCAGAGCTAAATTTAAAACGAGAGAGACTAGAAAATAGCGCATTATTTACTTAGCATCTCGTAAAATTTATCTATGGCTTCGCCTATGCGAGGCGTGCCTCTAAGTAGCATCGATGAGGGCACGGTGAGTACTTTGCCGTTTTTGGCGGCGTTCGTTTTTTTAAGCACCGGATTTTGTTTTAGGAAATTTTCGCCATCGCCGCCCATACCGCCGATAACGACGATGAAGTCAGGATTTTGCGACAAGATAAACTCTGTCGATACGATCGGAGTCGAGCCCTCTACGCTATCGGCGATGTTTTTTAGTCCGAGTTTGGTAAAGATATCGCCCGGCAGCGTCTTTGAGCTAAAGCCCGTAAGCGGCGTCGAGGAAAATAACGCGAGTATCTTTTTGCCCTTTACTCCGCTGTTTGCAAAAGAGTCGATTTTGGATTTTATCTCGTTTACGACTTCGCTCGCTTTTTGTTCCTTGCCCGTTACTTTGCCGATTTCTTCGATATTTTTGTAGATATCGCCGACGCTATCTGCTCTTAGCGTGAGGGTTTTTAGGTTAAATTTAGCAAGGCTCTCGTTTACGTTTGCCGAGTGAAAGCTGGTGACAACGAGATCAGGCTTTAGCTCGACGATCTGCTCGATATTTGGCTTCGTGTACGTGCCTACGCTTTTTAGCTTTACGGTTTGATCCTCGGGCCAAATTTTAGAAAACTGAAGCGTAGCGATGGCCGCTAGCTGATCCTGCGCGCCTAGCATATAGACTATCTCGACGACTGATGGGTCTAGTACGACTAGTTTTTTGGGTGCGTTTGCGGTTAAATTTGCCAAAAGACAACTGGCTACAAGTAAAAGTGCGGCTATTTTTTTCATAGAAAATCCTTTCAAATTTGATTTGTAAATTTATCGCTTTACGGGCACTACGAACGGCATGCCGCCGTGCTCTAAAATTTCGCAGTCTAGCCCGTAAATTTCATGCAAAATTTCTTTCGTATAAAGCTGCTTTGCCGTGCCTGCGTAGCGTATCTCGCCGTCTTTTAGCATCACGATTTCGTCGCAAAACATAGCGGCTAAATTTAGATCGTGCAGCACGGCTACGGAGAGTAAATTTAGCTCTCTAGTCAAATCCTCGCAGATCTTTAACATCTGAACCCCGTAGTTTAGATCTAGCGCGCTCGTAGGCTCGTCAAGGAGCAAAATCTTAGGCTCGCTAACTAGCGCTCTAGCTAGCAGCACTCGCTGAAATTCGCCGCCGCTTAAGGAGTGGGCGCTGCGTTTAGCAAACCGCTCTACGTCAAGCAGGCGCATGATCTCGTAGGTTTTGGCTACGTCGTTTGCGTCGTATCCGCTAAACTGGCTTTTTAGGTGACAAAAGCGCCCCGTTAGCACGATATCCTCGACCGTTAGAGGCATGCTTAGAACCGTTTTTTGAGGGACGAAGCCTAAAATTTTAGCCAGCTCTTTTAGCGAATAATCCTCCAGCTTTTTGTTTTCTAGAGTTATTACGCCGCTATTTGGCGATAAAATTTTTAGGATGTTTTTTAAAAGAGTGGATTTGCCGCAGCCGTTTGGACCTAAAATGCCTACGAACCTACCGTTTTTGAGGCTTAAATTTACGTTTTTTAGTATCTCTCTTTTGCCGTAGCTAAAGCATAGTTTTTCTACTTTCACCTTATATGCTCCTGCTTGAGCGGATAGCTAAAAATAGAAAAAACGGAGCGCCGAAAAACGCCGTAACCACGCCGATAGGTACCTCAGTCGGGCTTAGGACGCTTTTGCCTATCGTGTCGCAGGCTAGCAGGAAAAACCCGCCCGCAAAGGCGCTAATTGGTATCAAAACGATGTTGCTCGAGGTTTTTAGTATCATGCGTAGCGTATGCGGGATGATGAGTCCAACAAAGCCTATCATGCCCGTAAACGCTACCGAAAACGCCACGGCTAAAGACGAGACGATGAGTAGGCGTTTTTTCATCTTTTCTACGTCCACGCCTAGACTTTGAGCCTCCTCGTCGCCGCTTAAGATGACGTTTAGCTCAAAGCGCTTAAAGTAAAAATACGCCATAGATAGCACAAGAGGAATGCTTATGTAGGCGATCTTCTCCCAGTTTGCCGAGCCCACGTAGCCCATCATCCACGCTACTATCTTAAAGCTATCCTCGCCGATGAGGTAGGTCGCAAAGCTCGTAAACGCGCCCAAAAACGACGAAAACGCGATGCCGATGATAAGAAGCGTGGCGATGGATTTGCCTTTTTTAGAGAGTTTAAAAATAAGCACTGAAAGTATCGCCGCGCTAAAAAATGCAAACACTCCGTAGTAAAAATCGGACAGCTTTAAAAGATAGGCCGCCACGGCGCCAAAGGTTGCAGCAGAGGCGATGCCGATGATGTAGGGGTCTGCTAGCGGGTTTAAAAACACGCTTTGCACGACGACGCCCGAGCTTGCTAAAAGCATGCCGATTAAAAAGGCCATGATGACGCGCGGCAAGCGGATCTCAAGCAAGATCGTCTCTTTTATCTCGTCTATCTCGCCGCCGCTTGCAAATTTGATGATATCTTGCCACGAGATATCGGCTCCGCCAAGACTAAGCGAAAATATAAAAAGCAGCGCCGTAAGCGCCGCCAAAACCGCCGCAACTCCGTTTTTAGTAGGCATACTTAAACTCTACGTAGTAGTTTCTCTCGTCTGCGGGCTCGTATATGTCCTCTAGCTCGCTTTGATAGGAGTTGTATTTTTTGTTGAATAAATTTTTAACTCCCGCAGATACTGAAAATCCGCCTTTAAATTTATACTTCGCGCCAAGATCCACTAGCGTTCTAGAGACGGTTTGCGTCTCGTAGCCCGAGATATCGGTCGCGCCCGAGTAGATAGCTCTTTTTAGCTTTGATAGGTATTTGACGTCAAGGAGTAAATTTAGATCCTTGATCGGCTCGTAGTCGATGCTAGCGACAAATTTGCTCTTTTGTACGGTCGGCACCTCCATGCCTTTGTTGTTGCCTTTTTTAAATTCGGCTTTTACGTAGGAGAAGGTCTGGCTGGTTTTTAGGTTGTCTAAAATTTGCTGCTCGGCGTAGAGTTCGGCTCCGTATCTCCTGACGTCGTCTAAATTTATAAAAAACCAGCCGTCGGTTATGTTGTTCGTGAGCGTTCTGGTGTAAATTTCGTTTTTTGTATCGGTTAAAAATACGGTCGCGCTTATGAAATTATCATAGATCATATCCCTCACGCCAAGCTCGTAGGTTTGGTAGGTTTCGGATTTTAGATTATTTACTACGTAGTTGGTTCTGTTTGGCTTATCTACAAACTGAACTGGCGAGGGCGAGACGAATCCGCGCTCAAATTTAAAATAAACGTTGCCGGTGTCGGAGTATTTAAAGCTAGGCGTTATCTCAAAAGCGTGGTTGTCCGAGTTTTTCTTGCCTTTAAAGGACGAATCGTTAACTATCGTTCGGCCTGGCGTCATCTTTACGACGGAGTTTGAGCGTCTATCCATATCGTTTCTAGCTAGCTCGAGCCTATATCCCGCGCTCAAAGAAAACATATCGGTAAAGTCGTGCTTTTCTAACACGTAAAACGAATGCGTTTTCTTTTCTACGTCAAATTTGGTCGTGACGTCGGCGCTTACCGTGATAGGTCCGCGTCTGCTCGTAGATTTCGAGAGTATAGATCTTTTGGCCTCTTGTCTTAAAAAATCGTAGCCGAATATAAAATCTCCTCTGCCGTAGCCGTATTTGCCCTTAAATTTAGCCCCGGCTTGTTTATCGGTTAGCCCTAGCGCTCCGCTGCCACCGTCTTTGTAGGCGCTATAGGAGTCCATGGTTAGCTTTTGATAATAAGGCGATAGATTAAACGTCAGCGCGTCGTTTAAATTTATAGAGTAGTCGGCGTTTACGCTAACTCTTTTGTTTAGGTAGTCGGTTTTGCTTGATCCTGCTTGCCTTCTATCCTGCTCTAGCTGAGCTTTGCTTAGAGCGCCGGTGGTGCGGCTTTTGTCTTTAAAATAGCTTGAGTTTATAGATAATGCCTGATCGTCCGTTATCTGATAGGTTAGGCCGCCCGAGACGTAGTCCTCTTTGGTTTTATCCCCGCGTCTATATCCGTTTGAGTCAGATTTTTTCGCGTTTAGTTTTAAAGATAGCGCGTCGGTTACTCCGCCGCCGACGTTTAGGGCTACGTCTTTATAGGAGTAGGAGGCTAGCTTGCTAGAGACGCCTGCGTAAAATTTCTTTTTGCTCTTTTTGGTGATGATATTTATCACGCCTCCCATCGTGCCGCTGCTGTATAGCACGGTGCCGCCTCCAGGGACTATCTCTATCCTATCTACGTCCTCGATAGGTATCATATCTACGGGGATCCTAGTAGGCGTAGTGTCGATCATGTTTAGCGCGACGCCGTCCACCATCACCTTTACGGTCGTGGTCGATCTAGCCGACGAGCTCCTTCTGGAGCCTTGTCCGCGCATATCTATGTTGTTGCCGTTTAGGCTGACGCCTGGAGCTTTTTCGAGAGCTTCTTTGATATCGCGGTATCCCCTGTCCTCTATCTCTTTGGCGGTTATTACTGTTACGTTTCTAACCTCGTCTTTTAGCGCGCTCTCAAAGCCAGTCGTGGTTATGACGGTGGCGTCTAGTCTCGTGGAGCCATCCTCTGCGGCGTATAAATTTAGACTCGCTATCAGCGAAAGCGCGATAGCTCCTTTGCTTGATTTAGCAATCATAGTTGTTCTCCTTGATTAAATTTACAGGGAGATAAAACCGGGTTCATTTTCTATCCTTTGGGCTTTTTCTTGATGTTTAGCTCGACATTTTGCGTGCCGTTATCTTTTAAAATAGAGATCAAATTTACGACCTCGCCGTAGTTTATCGCTTCATCGGCGTTTAGTTTGACGCTCTCTTTTTGCTTTGGGGTTAAATTTGCGATTTGCGCGCCAAGATCTGCTAAATTTAAATTTAGGCTCTTTTGCTCGCCGCCTACGCTTAAAAGCACTTCGCCGCTAAGCAGATAAAAAACCTCGACGTTTTTGGTATCTTTTTCGTCCAAATTTGACGCGCTTTGGGGCAGGGCGATGTCGATGTGGGCAAATTTGTTAAAAGAGGTCGTAACCATAAAAAATAGCAAAAGCACGAATATCACGTCGATCAAATTTAACATCGAGATGCCGGCGTATCTGGTCTTATCTCTGCGGACATACTTCACAGCTTCTCCTTTCAAAACTGCGACCAAACAGGCTCATAATGCGGTTTAGGTCGTTTAGGATGAAATCTATTTTCTTGCTAATCATGAGAAAAAATATCACGCAAGGAATCGCCACTATAAGCCCAAAAGCCGTCGTATAAAGCGCCTCGGAGATACCGACTGCTACGAGCGGAGCGTCTACTCCGCCGCTAAGTCCGCTAAAGGCCTTTATCATACCAACTATCGTGCCCAGTAGCCCTAGCTGCGGGCTCGCGCTCGCGCAAAGCCCCAGTATCCACGTGCGCCGCTCAAGCGAGGTTAGCTGCATGGATACGGCCTCCTCGGCGATGTAGTCGATCTGCGTTTTGCTAGCGCCTTCGCCTAAATTTTCCACGACGAAAAGCGCGGTTTTAGCAAGCGAGTTTTTGTAGCTTTTACAAAATTCTTTGATTTTTCCGTAGTCGCCTTCTAAAATGAGATTGCAAAGCTTGATCTTAAACGAACTAGTCGCGTCTATCTCGGTAAATAAAAAATACGCTCCCTTTTCAAGAAGCACCGCGATACCGAGCACCGAGAGGCAAAATATCGGCCACATAAATATACCGCCGACTTCTATATACTCAAACATTTTAATCCTAATATTAATTATCAAAAGCGGTTTATTATACCGCCGCTATCATTAATCGGTAATAAAATTCGGCAAGATTTCATAGCGTTAGATAACAAAATCCAAATAACGTTTTGCAGAAAAACGTAGTGCCCAAAAAGGCAAATTTAGGGTACAGAGCCCTAAATTTAGCGGTTTTAGTAGGTGTACTTAAACTCTACGTAATAGTTTCTCTCGTTTGCCGGGCTATACTCGTAGATACCGGTTTGGTTGTTTTTGCCTTGGTAGTCATAGTATTTTTTGTTAAAGAGATTTTTTACGCCCCCTGTTATGCCAAATCCGTTTTTAAATTTATACGAAACGCCTGCGTCCACGATGCTGCGAGAGGAGATATTGTCGTAGTTTACGTCCTTTTTCTTTGAGTAAAATTTATAGTCCGCAAACACTTGCAAGTCGCTCACGATCTCGTAGTCCGCGCCGAATATAAATTTGTGTTTTGAGACGTAGGGCACCTCTTTGCCGGCGTTATCGCCTTTTTTGATCGTGGCGTTTATGTAGGCGTAGGACTGGCTTAAAATCAGCCTATCAAAGAGATTTTGCCTGCTAAAAAACTCAAATCCGTAGCGTCTAGTTTTTGCGATGTTATAGTATTTCCAAGCGTCTCCGTGGTTGGCCCCGAGCTCGGCATAGGCTATCTCGTCGCTAGTGTCGGTTAAAAACACGGTAGCGTTTACCGGCATGCTTGCGACGTGATCTTTTAGTCCGATCTCGTAGGTGTTAAATTTTTCCGATTTTAGGTCGTTAAATTTGTACTGTTTAGTGATCTGATCTTTATCGGTTAGCTGAGAAGGCGAGGGTGAGATGTAGCCGCGCTCAAATTTAAAATATACGTTTCCGGTGTCGGAGTATCTGAAATTTGGCGTAAACTCAAACGCGTGGTTGTCGATATCTCTGCCGTCGCTTATGGCGTTGTAGCTGGTCATCGGAGGGAAAGGTATGCCGTTTCTAAAGCCCTTCATATCTGAAACTCTGCTGGCTTCGTACTGCGCGCGCTCGAATCTATACCCAAAGCTTAGATCAAAAACCTGCGTAAATTTATGCTTTTCCATAAAATAAAGCGCGTGAGTGGTCTTTTGTAGATCTAGCGTCGTGTCGTGCTTTAGGCTTATCACGGGTGATGTTTTTACCTCGTAGTGCGACTCTCTCTCGCCTTTGTTTTGCTCGTAGTCGTAGCCAAAGATAAACTCGCCGCTGCCGTAGTCGAGCTTGTTCTTAAAATTTACGCCGTATTTTTTATCGCCAAAAAGTCCTTGCGACGGATAGCGCACGCCGCGAGCCGACTCGGTCGAGGAGGTTTTGATTTTTATTTTTTGATAATACGGCATCAAATTTACCGAATAAAAGTCGTTAAATTTCCCCTCGTATACGGCGCTAACGTCGATTTTCTCGTTTTCAAAGAGTTTTGTTAGGCCGTTATTTGCGTTTTGTCTGCGGTTTTGCGAAACTTGATCTTGGGTTAGGGTGCCTGGATCGTTTCTTTTTGATTTAAATACGCTAGGCGTCAAATTTAGCGAGTGAGAGTCGTTAAATTTGTAGTTTAGCCCGCCGCTTAGGTAGTATCCGCGCTCCTTGTAGTCGTGTCTGTAGCCTTTTTGACCGAACGCTTTGCCGCTAAATTTTAAAAACAGATCCTCACTCACGTTTCCGCCGACGGTGGCTGCGGCGTCGCGGTAGCTATACGAGCCTATCTTGGAGCTCACGTTTGCGAAAAAATCTCGTGGCTTTTGCTTGGTGATGATATTTACCACGCCGCCTCTAGTGCCGCTGCCGTATAGTACGGCTCCGCCTCCTGGCATCACTTCGACCTGCTCGATGTCCTCGATCGCGATCATCTCAAGCGGGGTATGATGCCGTGCGCTGCATCGACCATATTTATCGGCACTCCGTTTAGCATAACTTTTACGGCCATAGTCGGCATCGCGCCGTCTCCGCGCATATCTATGTTTTCGCCTAGGCTTGAGGTACTGACGAAATCGACGCTAGGGATCTTTTCTACGAGCTCTTTTACCGAGCGGTAGCCGTAGGCCTCGACGTCCGCTTTGGTTACGACGAATATATTTCTAGTCTCTTCTTTTAGCGCGCTTTCAAAACCCGTCGCCGTTACTATGGCGGCATCTAGCGTGACGTTTTGGGTTTGCGCGTTTAGGCTCGCGGCTGCGGCTAGCGACAAAAGTATAAATTTACCGCCTTGCGCGCCTAATCTTTTTTTGCTCATTTTAACTCCCTTTGGTTTTATCATAGTTAATAATGATAAAAAGTTTCGTTGTTCTACTATTTTTGGTATTAATTAATAATAAAAATCAATTCTTATAATTTTGATTTACGATTATAGCGACATTCGCAAGATTTTAGATTTAATTTTAAGGAGTATATTGCGCGTTTAAATCGTGAAATTTAAAAGCTGAATTTGAAAGGTTTTAAAATAAATTTGAAGTGGAGTAAAATTTGAGAGTTAAATTTGATATAAAAGCAAGCAGGCGCGGTAAATTTGCGCTCCAGCTAAAGAGGCGCAAGGGAGGATTCAGCCCTCCATGCTGTTTACGACGTTTATGACCTCGTCGCGCAGGCTCTCGACCGTTAGTTCGGCTTTTTTCTCAAACGGTACGAACACATCGCCCTCGTCGCAGGCGATATGCATGCCGTCCTCGGTGATATCGGTCATTTTGACGTTTTGCGGGTTCGTAAAGCCGCCAAATTTCGCGCACATATCCTCTGTAAGGCCGATGAAGTTATCGTTCATCATTCCTAGCGCCATCTCTTTGGCTTCTCTTGCTTCTTCGTCCAGCTTCATATTATCTCCTTAGCTAAAAATGATATTTGTTATTTTAACCGTTTTTAGCTGAATTTTAGCCCTTAACGAGCACGATTTGCCCGTTTCGTATCTCGTAAATTTTATCCGCCGCGTCAAAATACGCATCGTCGTGACTGATCGCAAAAACGGTGTAACCTTGCGCCTTAAGCCCCGGCAAAAACTCCGTGTAAAAATGCCGCCTAAACTCTGGGTCTTGATCGGCCGCCCACTCGTCAAGGATCAAAAATTTGCGCTTTTCAAGCAGCGCCGCGACCATAGCGAGGCGCTTTTTCTGGCCTTGGGAGAGATTTAGCGTGCTAAAAATCCCATCCTTGACGCTTACTTTATTTTCTATCGACATCTTTTTTAGTAGCCCCTCTATCAGCGCCCCATCGTCGCTCATAACCTCGTCAAAGAGATAAAAGTCGCTAAACACCGCGCTGATCGTATTTGCGTAGCTTTTTAAATTTGACTCGGTGATTCTGACGTCATCTGCGAACATCTCGCCGCTTTTTGGCGCTAAAAGCCCCGCTAGGATCATAAATAGCGTGCTTTTGCCGCTGCCGTTTTTGCCGATCAAAAATACCGTCTCGCCGCGACTAATCTCTAAATTTATATCTTTTAGCGCAAATTCGCTCCCCTCGTCGTAGGCGAAATTTATATCTTTTAGGCGCAGTTTTTGCCAAATTTGCGGAGCCGTCTCGCCTAGCTCAAACTCGGGCTCAAATGGCGCTAGGTCTAGCTTTTTTAGCCGCTCGTACGCGATGCGCGCACGAAATACGCTAGGCACCGAGTAAAGCAGCATCATGAGGGGCGCTCGCAAAAAAAGTATCGCTAGCGCAACCGTGATCGCGTCTTGCAGGCTCGCGGCGTCGTAGGCTAGGCAAAAATATATCTCGATGCCCACGGCGCCTAGCATCACGGTGTTTAGCCAGTTGCTCATAAAGGATTGATGGATCTCGGCTTTTACGATATTTTCGCGCAGGCTTTTTGCGTTTGGGATAAAGCGGTCCCAAAAAAGCCGCTTCGCGCGGGCTAAATTTAAGCTAAGCTCCCTATGCCCCTCGATGCAGGTCTGGTAGTCGCGATATAGCGCATCCTCGCCGTTACGGCATTGTTCGTAGTATTTGTGGATATTCTTGATGAAGTATCGGCAAATCCATGTCGCCGCGCTCATCCAAAGCACCAAAAACACGAAAATCTCGGCCGAGATATAAAGCACGTAAGCACCCGTCGCGCCGATGATGAGTACGCCTTGGATGATGCTTGGCACCTGCATAAAGCCGTCGGTTAGGCTGCGTACGTCGCTTGAGAGCGAGGCGATCAAATTTGACTTGCCCGCGGCTACGATTTTTTGGTTTGCGGTATCTAGGATCCTTTTTATCGTTTTGGCTCGCAGCTCGTAGACAAAGTCGTTGCCGATCACGCTAAGAGCGATGCGCGAGAGCACCGAAAAGCCCAAAAACAAAATCAAAAGCGCGAAAAACGCAAGTAAAATTTGAGCGTCTTGTTCTTTTAAATTTAAGAGGTATTTGTTGATAAAGGCTAGTATCAAGATCCCTGAGCCGCTAAAAACGGCGCTGGAAACGATCATGGCGATGATTTGCCAAAGCATTTTTTTTGAGATTTTTTTAAACATTTTCATTCTTTTTTGAGAGCTTATTTCATTTTAGCCGCCATTTTATAAGAATATTTTTAAAATTTCGCTAAAATCGGGCTTTATTTAAAGGAGAAAATTGCAAACGGTTTTGCGGGTCGTATCGACCAAAACTGAAGCCAAAAAATCGACGTTTTTATGCTTTTTGTGTCCTATTTCGGAGTTTAAGGCCTTGCACGAGCGCCTAAAGGCCGAACATCCAAAGGCCGCGCACGTCGTGTGGGCGCTGCGCGAGCGAAACGGCTACGGCCAGATAGTGGAAAATCAAAGCGACGACGGCGAGCCAAAGGGCACGAGCGGGCAGCCCTCGCTAAACGCGCTTAGAGGCGCCCAGCTCGTAAACGCAGGCGCGCTCATCGTTCGGTATTTTGGCGGGATAAAACTAGGCACGGGCGGACTCGTGCGAGCTTACGGCGCGGCGGTAAATGCGGCGATAGAGGAGGCTGAGGGTTGCGGCGCGCTAGCTAAATTTGAGATAAAATCGCTTTGCGTGTTTTTTACGCCGTACGCGCTGGGCTCGCGCTTTGAGCACTATTTTGAAAAGAGAAATTTGAGCTTTGAGCGCGAATTTAACGAGGGGGGCGCGATCTGGCGAGCGGAGTTTAACAACGCCGAATTTGACGAATTTCAGGTATTTGCGAGTGGGTTTGAGCAAGAGGGGTTTAAATTTTACGCCTTGCCGTTAGCCGCGAAAGGGTAAATCAAGAGGCGAAATTCACGTTGGGTTTAGAGTGGGCGGTTATAATTTCGCTGATTTTGGCTAAGGCTCGTCTCGTGAGTGCTTTTGAGAGAGATTTGAAATTTTAAGTCTGTGGCAGACTACTTGTCTAGCCTTGACTTAAAATTTCTACACAACTCTCAAAATCATCTCACGATACTTCGCCTTATCGTTTTATGTTCAAATTTGAAGTCAAATATTTTACTCGCCGAGACCCGTACCGCGAAAGTGCTAAATTTAAACCTGCGACGCGTAAGCGTCAAATTTAAACCTGCACGTAGCGCAGCAACCTCTCACGTCGTAGGGGTTGGGGGATTGTTAAGGGGGAAGGGAGCGACCTCGTAATTCAAGCCCCTTCCCCCCTTAATAAGAAAGATTAAATTTAATGTACAACGCTAAATTTAACCAAACCAAATTTAGCAGTTTCAAGATGCGGGTCTCGGTGCGTAAAATGCAAAACCGTCAAATTTGAAGTCAAATTTGCCCGAATCAAATTTATTCTAAATTTAAGCCAAAAGGAGCGAAAATGCTTGGCAAAACGTTAAAAACAGCAGGAATAGTCGGCGCTTTAGCGCTATTTTTAGGTATATTTTTAAATTTACAAGGAGAACAGATGAAACATGAAACAAAAGAGCCTGCGGTCGCGAATAAAACGATCGTGCTAGCGGGCGGGTGCTTTTGGGGCACGGAGGCCTATCTAAAGCAGCTTCCGGGCGTGGTTAGCACCTACACGGGCTACGCAAACTCAAGGGTGCCAAATCCTAGCTACGAGCAGGTCTGCACGGGCGATACGAACGCCGCCGAGGCCGTCTGGGTCGAATACGACGAGTACGTGATCGACCTGCCGCATTTGCTCAAATTTTACTTTAACACCATCGATCCCACCAGCCTAAACAAGCAAGGCGGCGACCGCGGCACGCAGTACCGTACGGGCATTTACTACACCGATGCGGCCGACGAGCCGGCGATCAGAGCCTTTATCTCCGAGCAGCAAAAAAACTACAAAGCGCCCATCGTGACGGAGGTCGCACCGCTAGAAAATATCTATAAAGCCGAGGAGTATCATCAGGACTATCTGGACAAAAACCCGCACGGCTACTGCCACGTGACCTTTGAGAGCCTGCCTAAAAAGGGCGAAATTTTGAGCGACAAAAAGCGCGATATGAAGCAAAATCTGCAAAACTATAAAAATAAAGACGACGCGGCGCTAAAAAATGAGCTCAGCGCCATATCCTACGACGTCGTAAAGCACGCAGCGACCGAGCGTCCGCACAGCAGCGAGCTAAACGACGAGGAGCGCATCGGTATCTACGTCGATATCACAAACGGTCAGCCGCTTTTTAGCTCGTACGATAAATTTGACGCTGGCTGCGGGTGGCCGAGCTTTACGAAGCCGATAGATGCTAGCCTGATCGCCGAAAAGTCCGATCTATCGTACGGTATGGTACGCACCGAGGTCAAAACCGCGATGTCGGATTCGCATTTGGGGCATGTATTTGACGACGGTCCGAGCGACAAAGGAGGGCTAAGATACTGCATAAACGGCGCTGCGCTGAGGTTTGTGCCAAAAGAGGAGATGGAGAAGCAGGGGTATGGGTATTTGATTCCTTACCTCGACGCGCAGTATTCTAAAAAGTAGCGGCTTGTCTCGCGAGTACTTTTAAATGATTTCGTAAATTTCGCCCTGCGACAGACTATATGTCTAGCCTTGGGACGAAATTTACTTCAAAACATTTAAAATCATCTCACGATACTTCGCCTTATTGTTTTGGGTTCAAATTTGAAGTCAAATTTGTAAATTTCGGCTTCAAATTTTACACACCGAGACCCGCACCGCAAAAACGTTAGATTTTGTTTTTTATGCCTTATTGCGAGTAAAACCTTCCTCGTCCCTAAAGAAAGAATTTAAGAGATTTAAATTAGGCGGAAGTTTATCCTTTATACTCTTTTAGCGCCTTTATCCCTTCACACTCTTTTAGTTCCGCAAAATCGGCGTGTAGTTTTTCGTGGATTTTAAAAATTTGCACGCCGACGTCGGTAAAATCGCGGTAATAATCCTTAAAATTGGGGTCGCTTTTTGATAGCTCAATAAAATTTTTAACCAGCTCGCCAGCTTCTTTTACCATATTTACTATCAGTTCATCGATTTTTTGCAGTAAATTATTTACGCCTTCATTCATTAGCATTCTCTCCTTATGCTGCTACACTCGCATCTATTTGCTTTTATATTTAGCTGGTTTTTCGCAGTAGTAAATGATATGGATAAATGTTATCATAGAAATATTTATCTCATTCTTAAGAAACAATACGCGGCAGTAAAATTGAAAAATATGTCGGCGTTTTCGTAGCGCAAGCTTTAGCGAGTAAATTTAAAAATAGTCGCTAAAAAGATAAGCGGTAAAATTTAAATCCAAGCAGTAAAACGGAGCTAAATTTGCTGCTTGGATTTGATTTCAAATTTAGCGAGCATCAAATTTGCCCGCCAAATCAAAGCTAAAATCAAAAAATATAAATTTAAGCCGTCGTTCCCTCATTCATCGCGGCGTATTCTTCAAAAGTCCCCTTAAAATCGACTACTTCGCCGTTTCCTTTTAGATGGATGATGCGGTTGGCGAAGGCGTCGATGAGCTCGCGGTCGTGGCTCACGCAGATGACGTTGCCGCCGAATTTATACAGCGCCTCGCCTAGAGCAATGATGGCTTCTAGATCCAGGTGGTTGTTTGGCTCGTCTAGCACGAGTAGATTGCCGCGCTCTAGCATCAGACGGCTTAGCATCAGGCGGTGTTTCTCGCCGCCGCTTAGGCTGCCGACCGATTTTTCCTGCTCGGCGCCGCTAAATAGCATGCGGCCTAGGCACTTACGGATCTCGTCTAGGTCTTTGTTGTTTTCGTCTTGCAGCCACTCGTAGAGCTTTAGCTCGCCCGTGATTTTATTTGTCGTGTCCTGCGCAAAATAGCTAGGCTCTATCGTCGCGCCCACGTGCACGTCGCCGCTATCTGGAGCGACCTCGCCGATGATGATTTTAGCTAGCGTGCTTTTGCCTACGCCGTTTGCGCCGATGATGGCGACCTTGTCGTTCTTTTCGAGCTTGAAGCTAAAATTTTCAAACAAAACCTTGTCGTATTTTTTGCTGACGCCGCGCACTTCTAGGATCTCGTTACCGATGTCGCGTTTGATGCGGAAAAGTATGCTAGGATCGCGTCTGCTTGATACCTTGATCTCCTCGATGTCGAGTTTGTTTAGCTGCTTTTGGCGGCTGGTTGCTTGGCGGGCTTTGCTCGCGTTTGCGGAGAAGCGCGCGATAAATTTCTCCAGC
The DNA here is from genome assembly GCF_938045625.1 of uncultured Campylobacter sp. Lineage (GTDB taxonomy): Bacteria > Campylobacterota > Campylobacteria > Campylobacterales > Campylobacteraceae > Campylobacter_A. Next base: position 8,538 of record NZ_CALIAV010000085.1, on the reverse strand, counting down.
TCCTCTTTTTCTTTTAGCTTTTTGTCGCGCTCCATCTCGTGCTGTTTGGCTACGAGCGTCGAGGCGATGTACCAGTCGTCGTAGTTGCCCGCAAACTGCCTGATTTTCTTAAAATCCACGTCTAGGATGTGCGTGCAAACCGCGTTTAAGAAGTGGCGGTCGTGGCTGATTAGCACCATCGTGCCTTCGTGGCGGTTTAGCTCGTTTTCCAGCCACTTTATACTCTCGATATCAAGGTTGTTGGTCGGCTCGTCGAGGAAAAGGATGTCGGGCTTTGGAAAGAGTACTTGAGCGAGTAGGACTTTAAATTTATCCGAGTTTTCGACCTCGCTCATCGGCTTTTCAAAGTCGCTAAAGCCAAGCGAGCTTAGGATTTTTTCTATACGCACCTCGTACTCGTAGCTAGGATCCTCCTCGGCGCTTATCATCTCAAGCTGCGCTAGGCGGTCGTTTATAGCGTCGGTAAACTCCTCGCTCATGTAGAGCTGCTCTTTTTCTTTTACCGCGTCGTATAGGCGTTTGTTGCCGTATAGCACGGCGTCCTTGACGCTAAAGTTTTCAAACGCGAACTGATCTTGCCCTAGCACGCCTACTTTTAGCCCGTTTTCGATCACGATCTCGCCGCTGTTTGCTTCGATCTCGCCTGCAAGGATTTTTAGAAACGTCGATTTTCCCGCGCCGTTTGCGCCGATGAGTCCGTAGCGGTTGCCGCGAGTGAGCTTTAAATTTACGTCCTCAAATAGCAGCTGCGCGTTAAATCTCATCAATAAATTTTTGACTTCAAGCATATTTTTCCTTAAATTTGACTTTTTAAATCGTAGATTTTGCCAAAAAGTCGTTTAAAATCAGTATAAACTTCGGCAAAAAGGCGTAGCGTGCTATTTGGGCCGGTTATAAAACGAGCTTAGATTTGATAAATTTATCTTTTTATCGGTAAAACTGCGTCGCTTTAGCTTAAAGTCTAAATTTTCGCTAAAATCTCCACTAAAATCCGAGCAACTAAAGGCAAAAATCAAATGCAAGTCGCAAAAATCCGTGCCAAAAATATCCTCTCACGCTCCAAAATCGGTAGCGGCGGCTACGCGATCAGCCCGTACGTGGGCTGCCCGCACAGCTGCATCTACTGCTACGCCGAGTTTATGCGCGGCGTCACGGGGCACGAGGAGGCGTGGGGCGAGTTTTTGGATGTGAAGGAATTTGATACGGCGAGCTTGGTTAAATTTGCCGCTTCGCACGGCGGCGAGCGCGTATTTATGAGCTCGGTTACCGACTGCTATAACCCGTACGAGGCGCGCTTTGGAGTTACGCGAAAAGTCCTTGAAACGCTGGCCTGCTCGGATGCGAATCTGCAAATTTTAACCAAATCAAGCCTCGTGACGCGCGATATAGATTTGCTGCAAACCATGCCAAACGTCCGCGTAGGCGTGAGTTTGAGCGTGATAGACGAAAGCTTGCGCCGCATGCTCGAGCCTCGAGCAAGTCCCGTCGCTGCAAGGATCGCGGCGATAAAAAAGCTACGCGCCGCGGGAGTGAAAACCTATATATTCGTCGCGCCGATTTTTCCGCAGATCACGCCCGTTTTTGATATCATATCCCGCTACGGCGACGCGGCGGATGAAATTTGGTTTGATAGGCTAAATCTCTATCCAAATTTTAGGGATAAAATTTTAGCTTTCATCGGGCGAAATTTCCCCGCGCTTTTGCCGCTTTATAAGCAAATTTATCTTTTCGGCGATGATGGCTATTTCGAGCGGCTAGCGGATGAGATCAGGCTAGCGGCGCAGGAGAAATTTGGAAGCGATCTTGGCGATAGGGTTAGGATATTTTTTGAGCGGAGAAAATCCGACGCAGATAAATTTGAAAGGTAAAAATGAACGTAATTTTTCGGCTTTGTATCGTGCTTTGCGTATTATACGTTGCGGTTTTGGCGCTGCTTTATTTTTTTCAGGAACGGATGATATTTTTCCCGAGCAAGCTTGAGCCAAACCATGATTTTAGCTTTGATCAGCCGTTTGAGGAGATCAGACTAGACGCAAACGGCACGTGGATAAGCGGTCTTAAGTTTTTAGCGCAGAGTAGGGACGGCGGGCAAATTTATAGCGACGAGAACGGCGAACGAAAAGCGAAAAACGGCGCGGTGATATTTTTCCACGGTAATGCGGGCAATCTGCAAGGCTGGGGCAAGTATGCGCGGCATTTTACGGATTTGGGCTATGATTTTTATCTGTTTGACTACCGAGGCTACGGCAAGAGCGGCGGCGAGATAGGCTCGCAGGAGCAGCTTTACGCGGATACGGACTTGATGATGGAGCCGGTTTTGCGGGAGTATGATGCGGGCGAGGTCACGGTGCTGGGCTATTCGGTGGGTAGCGGGCTAGCGGCTCGCGCAGCGCAGAAATACGGCGCTAAGCGGCTAGTTTTGATCGCGCCCTATTTTAGCCTAGAGGAGCTAGCGCGGGAGAAAATGCCCTTTGTGCCGAAGTTTTTAATCAAATACAAAATCCCTACGTTTGAGTTTGTCGGCAGTTTTGGCGGGCCGGTGACGATATTTCACGGTGAGCATGACGAGCTAATCGGCGTGGATAACTCGCGCAGGTTGCTTAAATTTCTAAAGCCCGGAGATAAAATTTACGAACTAAACGCCGGACACAACGATATCCTAGGCCTAAGCGAGCTTTGGGAAAAATTAGCGCAGAAGCTGGGCGAGTAGGGCGGGGCTGCGGCGGTAAATTTGACGAAGTAGACTGAAGTTTGGCCGTTTAACGGTGAATTTGCTCGCTTGGGCTATTCTTGTCCTTGCAGCGCAACGGCTAAATATTGACGAGCAAGGAAACAAATAAAAAATCCTAAACATATTTGGAAGCTTAAAAGACGAGGCTAAACTCGCCGCGTGGGCGATGGCGGCAAAGATTTTCGTTAAATTTTAGTAATCCAGGCGGAGTGTAAAATGTTTGACTAAATAGCAACGGCAGCCTAAAATCAAGACTATAAATATTAAATTTTACCGTATAAAGTGCCCAAAATAATTTTAAACCAATGTTTAGTTTAAGGCTATTTTGCATAGATAAAAAGGCGAGCTGGAGTATTTTGGCTCGCCCGTAACCCTTTAGGCGTAAAATTTAGCTTTTAAACTACTTAAAAGCGTCGTTTATTTTACCGCTTTTTTGGCATTTTTCGCGCTCGGCTTCGATTAGCTTTTTTGACTCTGCACCCTTAGCTAATACGCTTTCATCTATCAAAACGCTCGGCAAATTTAGCATAATAGCGTTATGGGAACCGCTAAAACCGCCTAAATTTTGTCCGAAATCTTTTCTGACGCGATCGTTTTTGCTATTTATGTCTCCGCCTTCGCAGTGAAAGTGCGCTCCGCCGTTTGAACAATGGCATTTTATCTCCATATCTTCGTCGTATATGCGTTCGTCCATAAAGTAAACATTTTTATTTAAATTTATACTACTGATTGGATTATAAACTAGTGCGGCCAAAATTCTATTGCCGTGCGGATTTGATACCTCCCAGCGCACGGCGTGATAGGAACTTAACATTACCACGAGCGGTTTTTGCGATTTGTCTAGCGTTACGACTACCTTATTATCCTGCGCGTCGCTGTCATAAACGGCAGCGAGCCAGATATCAAATTTTTGACCTTTTAGTTGCGCGACTACTTCGCTTTGTTTGTGAAATTTCGGTTCATCTTTAAAATCTACTAAAAGGCTAGTCGTGTGCCAGTTGTTGACGAACCAAACTTCTATCTTGTGGCGTCCCTTATTAAATTTATGCACAAGCGCTTTGCTTCCGGCGTTTTCGGAATCGAATATCTGCTCGCCGTCCACCGCGATGCGTAAATTTGCCCAGCTAAAATCGGCTAAAATCATCTTTTGCGCGTCTTGTTTGAAATCGAAATTTCCAACCCAGTAGGCGATAAATTTTTCGGAAGGTATCTTATGAAACTCGTCGTAAGCAAAATTTAAATTTATCTTTTCGACCGTTTCAGAGAAAACTACATTTTTTGAATCGTCTTTATTGAGATAAAAGGCTAAAAATTTACCCGTAGGTATCTGTTTGCCCGCCGTGATCTCGCTCGCCCATTTTTGCGCGTCGTTAGCGTTTGCGTAGGCAAGAAATACGCAAAAAGCCAGAAAAAGCGTCCGTCGTAGAAATTTCATTTTTTCTCCTTTTAATTTTATTTTGCGTAGTTTATCAAAACGTCGTTTAATGTTAAATTTTTACGTACAGCTCGGTTGTGAATCTTATAGATTTATTTTAGTGCATTTAAATTTTACGCTCAGTCGTAAATTTATCGTTTGGTTATGTTTGCGACGCGTATGGCAAAGTTAACTTAGGGTAGCGTGCTTGGTCCAGACCGACTGTAAAACAGTCTAAAATGCAAATCTAGATAATTAATATTTATTCAAGCAAAAAAAGAATGCTACATGCCTTATTTTTTAGAAAAGTGTAATTATGAATTCACAAACTAAAGAACGTTTCGGTTTAGCCGCTCTAATCGGCCTAATCGCAGGCGTGGTTTCAGCCTTTGTTAAGTGGGGAGCAGAATTTCCACTTCCGCCAAGAAGCCCTATGGATATGTTTAATGCCGCTTGCGGGCCAGAAAGCGCGATTAGAGCGGCTGACGCGATCGACTGCTCGAGGAATTTCTTAAATCCGCCTTATGTCTTTTTAAGAGATTACATAGGTATCTCTGGTCCAAATGCCGCGATCTACGAATTTGCAGGGCATGCGTTTAACTACGTGATGTTTATGCATATCATTTTTTCGATCGTTTTTGCCGTCGGATACTGCATCGTAGCTGAGAAATTTCCAAAGATTACGATGTGGCAAGGCGTACTAGCCGGTATCCTAGCAAACATCGCGGTTCACGTGATCTCACTGCCTATTTTGGGTCTTACGCCACCGCTTTGGGCGCTACCTTGGTATGAGCATGTGTCTGAATTTGTCGGTCATATGATATGGTTTTGGTCGATCGAGATCATCCGCCACGACCTAAGAGCTAGGATCACGAAAGAAAAAGACCCGAGCGATTGCTGCTGCAACGCATAGCTTGCAAATTTACGCCGTTTTAGTAAAATCTAAAACGGCTTTTTGGGTTTTTAAAAACAAAATCTCTCGTCGGCTTTGTTTTGCTTGCGCATAGCTTTAAATTTGGCTAAATTTTCCTCGTTTAAAAAATAATCTTTTTCTTTTTGCGCGCGTGTTTCTAGAGCTTCTATTGCTTTTGCAAGAGCCGCTTTTCTATCTGCGTGAGGCGACGCAAACTCCGGTAAAAACATAGCTTCGTAAACGTTTGCCTTACTCCACTCAAGTGATTTGGTGGCGATATCTTGCTGCTTTTTGATATCGCAAAATGCGTATGGATTTACCACGTCGCCCACTAGCTTTATAAATGCTCCTATCGCGCTTTTAACCTCAAAAAATTTATCGTCATCCAAATTTATAACCTCCCTTAGCAAGATCGCGCGATTTTTGGCGTTGTAAAACCAAAATACCGCTTCGTCGCGAAGCCCTAGGTCGTAAGCGCGGGCCGAAAGCACGAAAAGAGTCATTGGCGTGACCGTCTGCGGAGCGTCCTGCACGATCTTTTCCGCGCTCCTAAAGTCCTCTAGCGTGCCGCTTTTTAGCAGCCCGTCTATCTTGTCGTAAACCTTTACATGTTCAGCCTTGCCGGCATTTGCCGAGTAGTACGGCGTCACGTAAATATCGATGCTCGTTACCTTGCCGTCACCAGCCGCCGATGCTACCGCCGCGCCAAAACAAAGCGCCGCTAAAAAACGTAAAATTTTCATTTTTTCTCCTTTTAATTTTATTTTGCGTAGTTTATCAAAAAGTCGTTTAATGTTTAAATTCGTGAGTGCGGCGCGGACGCGGATCATATAGATTTGTTTGCTGGTATCTAAAATTTGATACCTAGCGGCTTTCTTGTTTTGTCATCTCTAGATATAGACAAATGGAATCGGCGTGCGCGGTAATACATTTGATTTTAGACTGATCACGGCAAGCCTAAATTTAATTTTTTATGGATTGCTCTTATTGATATACTTTATCGGCTCGGATTTAGGTTTGCTAAGTAAATTTAGGTCCAAGCTTGGTATTTTATTTATAAAAATCCGCTTTTGGTATTTGCTTTTATTTTTTGTCAATTTTAAGCCCATCGTTAAATTTGACGTTGGCCTTTTTTTGTCGCCGCATACTAAATTTCCTTAAATAAATCCATCCTCGTTTTTAGATAAATTTCGCCGCTTACAGCCGTTAAGTCATTTGGTTTTATTGGGATGTTGGTTGAATTGGAGCTAAATTTAACCCTGAAGTTTTCGCTTCAGGGTTAAAAATCATCGGTCTGATCTGCTTCGGATTTGGTTTGGCCGTATGTTGTGCATATGTTACATATGGGTTATTTGCAGATACGTATCGCCGCCTTCGGTTATTATGTTGCCGTTTAGCAGGTCGAAATTTGACAATCCCGCAAGCTTTACGAGATTGTCTCCGTTGCTTACGGTTTTATTAGCATCGACATCTCTTACTAGATATGTTTCGTTATTGTAGTAGACTGCATACATAGTATTTGCGTCGGTAGAGCCTAGAGAGTCTAGGGCTGCATTTATGGCTTCTTTTAGATCGGTCTTGCTGTTTGCGGCATTTTGATCTATCTTGACGAAATTTGCAACTGCGCTACCTAGACTTATCTTATCGCCTCTGTTTGCATCGGTTATCGTTACGTATTTGCTAGCGTTAGCATCTGTCGTAGAAGCTCCTAGATTAAACGTATCGTTACCCGCTCCGCCGCTGATTTCAAATTTCTTATTAGCGGTTAATGCCGCAGTAGTGACGGTATCGTTTCCTTCGCCGAGGTTTACGGTTATATCTTTGGTTTGGGTTATCGTAAATTTTACTTTATCGTCGCCCTTGCCACTATCGACTAGTTTTAGGTTTTTAGAGCCGATCTCTATCTCGTCTTTGGTTTTTGAGCCTTTTACCGTGGTTACGTTATCGTTATAGGCAGCTCCGTCCATGGTGGTTATTCTTGTAGTTCCGCTTGCGTTGTCGTATTCGCTCAGGTCGATGCTTTTTAGATTGCTAGCACTTAGCCCGTCTACCCAAAAATCCGTAATCGTACCTAGCGCTAGTAGGCTATCTGGATTTGTTATTCCACCTTTTACGGTGATAGTCTCTACTGTATCGTTGGAATAAGCCGTTATACCGGTTATTACGTTTGTTAGATTTGCTACGAAGTCCTTGGCTCTGTCCCCATCCATACCCCAACCTACATCTATCATATCAAAAGTGATCGGAGCGCTACTGCCCGAACGGATCGTTATGCTTTCTCCTACTTTCCAGCTACTAACGCCTCCAAATGTCATAGGCGCCGTCAAATTTGACATCTCAAGCGTTATATTTTTAGCAATTATATAGCCGTCAAGAGTAACACTTTGTAGATAGTTGTGCGTTCCAGTATTTATCGTAACGTTGCCAAATTTAGTATGGCCTTCTATGTCCGCTGCGAGAGTTTTTAAATTTAGTTCCTTAACGTTGCTTGCGTTAATCGTAATATTGCGACCCGTTATAAACTTGAAATCGGCTGTGGAGTCTGGCCCGTTACCCTTGATATCGATATTTACGTCGCCTACGCTTTCGATACTATTTGTTTCTATAGTTTTTTGTCCGTAAGCTTTTATGTTTATATTTTTAACTTCCACTTTATCTGTCGTACTGGTGGCGGAGCCTATGCCAAAATCGTGAGTTAGGTCTTGCGTCCCTATCTTTACTCTAGCATCAGCTACGTTCGTATTTAGGTTTATGTTTACATCGCTTTTCTTGCTGTTATCATTGGTATTAAATCCTCTTAGCCAGCCTATATCGACTGTTTTTTGATTATTTGTCGTTATGTCGATGTTTCCACCTAAAGACTCGTAGTTTGCTAGCTTTAGAGTGGAATCTGTTATACCTGAAGCTGCGTTAGCGTTGATACTTAGACTCTTTGCTTTTACGGCCACTGTGTCAGGGGTTATTACACTAGGACTAGGTTGATAGCCTATCTCAGCTGAGGCGCCAGCTACGGTTGCGGTCATATTAAATTTAGCATCGCCGCCTACGTTGATCTTTTCCCAATCGGTTATCGGGCTAAAGACCGTTATCGGCGTTACGCTCATTTTGAGTGTTTTATAGCCGCTAGCGTTTACGTTTAGATTGCCAGTGATATCTAAATTTCCGTTAGTTCGTATAATGCCGTCTGTTATATCGGAATTTGCGCTATGGTTTAAAGAGAAATTCCTAGCCTTTATGCCACCTGTTACGCTAGTATCGGTCGATACGGTCTCTTTGGCGTATCTCGCGCTTGACCCCTCCTGCGTAAATTTAGTAGTTAAATTTACGTCGCCGTTTGCGTAGATATTTCCCGTCGTTAGAGTCTTTTGTCCCGTAGCATTTATGCTTACGTCGTTGGCTTTAGCAGTAGCGCTATCACCTATTTGTCCGTACGTTACCGTAGAGTCCTCTTTATCCGTAGTAGATATTAGGCTTACGTCT
>NZ_CALIAV010000084.1 GCF_938045625.1 uncultured Campylobacter sp. | reverse complement strand
AAATTCCCCGATATGATTATCCCTGCGTCCTCTAGCCTTTTTAACGTTTTTTGGATGGTGTTCGGGCTTAAATAATGGAATTTTTCCGCAAGTGCTTTAGCGGAGTTAAAAACCCAGCATCTGCCCTCGTAGAAGTTACGCTCGTTGCGCTCGTTTTCTACTAGCCAAAAAACTATCCAGTCCAATAATATCGCCTCTTGAAGTCCGTAGCGCTCTGCTACGTCGGTGTTAAATGAATGTCTCATATCCTGCTTCCTTAAATTTGACTTTCAGTTAAATCCTTCGTAGAATTCCGCCGCCAAGCTAAGAAATTCACCGCAAAGGATTTAAATGACAGACAAAGAGATAGTTTTAGAGCTAACCAAACTCGCAATACAAGCAGAAATGCTCCGATCAAGACCGGAGGATGCTCCTAAAATGGTAGCGGAGGCGTTTAATACTATCGCCGAAAGTATTAAAGACGCCATGAGTAAGCTTAACGATGCAGATATCCATCTAGATCGAAATAAGAAATAATCATTTCTACCATCTTAGCTTGGTCTTTTTTGCTTGAGCGTTTGTCTAGCTCCGTCATTATCTTTTTAAGCGATTTTAAAAAGCGTTTGTTTTCAGCCTTTTTTTCATCGGCGTTTAACGTCGTTTGCATTTTTTATCCTTTCTGCATCTAATTTGCGTATCGATATCCTCTTCCTCATCTTTGTACTCTTCCGTAATGAAACCGATCGCGCTTGCGCCTCCACCTAGCTTATCAACCTCCTCGCGAAGCTTCTTTATCGCGCGCTTGAGTTTTTTAATCTCGCGTTTTAGCTTCACGTCCTACTCTCCAAACCCATACGCAAAGCGCGATTATCCCGCCGATGGCAAAAGCAAGGTCTGCGGTCATTGAGCAGCCTTTTCGTCTTGTTCTTTGATATATGACGGGAGATTAGTGCCCCACTTATCGTATGGGTGTTTAAGCTCTTTATAAGCAGCAAATCTTACATCCCCATTGGGCTTTTTGTCGTTTGTTCCTGCCAAATAGACGCAAATCGTTCCGTCAGAGCTATAAAATTTACGTAAAAATTGTTTTAGCTTATTTCTATATGTAATCTTTTTCATAACTCTATATTACTATTAGTTAGATTAAACGTTACTTAAAGTAATTTGATTTTCGTAGTTAAAAATTATAGAATATTACAAAAAGTAATTTTTTATAAGGAGATCATAATGAAAACCTTCGGTCAAAAGATCAATGAGCTTCTATCCACAAGGGGGATAAATACGGTAGAATTAGCTAGCATTCTGGGTGTTTCGCAATCACTAATAAGTCAATGGCAAAATGGCAGCAAGGAAACAAAGAAATATCTGCCAAAGCTTGCTAAATTTTCAGGCTATCCCGTCGAATACTGGCTAAACAATGAAATAGAGAGTCCTAACGTAGAGCAAATTTCATCAACTAGCGAAAATACGATTTATGTTCCATTTTTTAAAAACGGCGTAGTCTCGGCGGGCTTCGGCGCTCAAAACGGCGACTTAGGCGAGGATGATTTGCTCCCGTTTAACCCGGAAGATTTGAGGATAATGTTTAACGTAAGCCCAAAAGCCACGATAGGGATAATTCCTTGTTTTGGTAACTCTATGGAGCCTACTATACACGAAAGCGATCTGATAGTATTTTG
>NZ_CALIAV010000083.1 GCF_938045625.1 uncultured Campylobacter sp. | reverse complement strand
TGAAATGGGTATCGGGTTAAAAGGCATAAAAGATGAAGAGAAAAATAGACCGTTAGAACAAAGCGGCTGGGCATATCTAGGCAACTACGAAAACTACGAGCCCATGCTTGAGGTATTTATAAAATACGACCTACCTAATGCTCCGACTAAGGAGCAGCTAAAGGATGCATATAGGGAGTGCTACGATAGATATGTGCTTAGTATTTTGTTTGCATATGCAATACACAATAATGGAACACATTATTTGAAATATGAAAATTTAACAAGAAATGTGTTACAAAAATACTGCTCCGAGCAAAATTCTACCTTTAGCGACGTAAGGACTTTTATTGCTTGGGCAAACGAGTATGAAAAAGCAGATGCAATGCAAGACATCTTGTTTTCCGACAAAAAAGATAAAGTAGTATTTGAAAACAACACAACCGAATATATAATAAAGCCATACAAGAAACTAACTTCTGATGAAATAAAAAATATAGTTGAAAGCAAATATAGGTGATTTACGTAGATAACAACCGAAGTAAATCTAGTTCAAGCTCAAATTTGAAGCAAATAATCTCGGCGCAAAGACGAAGCCTAAAGATAAATTTGAGCTCGCGGCGGCACAAATTTAAAATTTAAGCGGGCAAATTTGACGAGAACGGACGCAAATTTGCCCGTCAAATTTTAAATTTGACAGCTCTCAGCCGAATCTAAAGCCAAATTTGCGCTCGTCGCCCGGGCAGCAAATAAAATTTACCGCCGAGGCTCAAATTTTACTTCGCCGAAGCGGGATTATTCACGCTTATCACGACGTTTTTCTCGTCCAGATAGAGCTTCGCCGCGTCTCTTACGTCTTGCTCGGTGAGCGCATTTACCGCCTTTTCGTACTCGTCCAGGCTCAAAACCTCATCATCGCCAAAAACCAGCTCGCGCATGACCGCGCGCGTCCAAAACTCGCCCTGAACGTAGGATTGGCGCATTTTTACGAGGGCTGATTTTTTGAAATTTTGTAGATAGCGCTGGATGTCCGCGCCGCCTTTTAGCTCGGCGACGTTTGATTTTATCTCGCCTAGCACGGCGTTTACGTTATCAGGCGCAGCCGTAAAGCCAAAATGCGCGGTGAAGCTTTGGTACGGATATTTTGCGAGATTCATATGCACGCCCAGGCCGTAGACCTGCCCGCGGTCCTCGCGCACGTCCTCGCGCAGCATCATCGAAAGCACCGCAGATAGGGCGTTTACGCGCAGTAACTCCGGGCGCGAATACTTCACGTTTTCGTTTTTCATTATCATCGCGGCGTCGCTTCGCTGCGTGGTTTGGTAGCTTCGCTTAAACTCGCGTTCGCCCGCGATCGTCCTTACACCGTCATCGACGAAATTTTCGCGTTCCGCGCGTGCGGGTAAATTTGCCAGATATTTTTGCAAGAGAGGCTCGACCGCAGTCAAATTTAGATCGCCGACCACGATAAAATCATACGAAGCCGCGTTGGTAAATTTATCCTTCACTATCTTTTTTACGTCGCTCATCTGCAGCTCGTTTATGTCCGCGGCCTCGAGCGGGTTTGTTCGCGGGTTATTTTCGTAGAAAAATCTCGCAAATTCGTCGCGAAATTTGCGCTCGGGCAGATTTTTGGTTTTTTCCAGCTTTTCAAGCTCGTTGATTTTTGTCTTTTTTAGCGCGTTTTCGTCAAATCTAGGCTCGCTAAACTCCAAAAACAGCGCGCGCAAAAGCCACTCGAAGTCCGCGCTAGCCGAGCTTGCGCTATATCCTTGCGAAAGCTGATCGATAAATTTGCTATAGCTTAGCTGCTTGCCGCTTAGGATTTTAGCCAGGTCGTAGTTGCTAAACTCCCCCGCCCCGCTCTCGTTTGAGACCTCTACTGCTAGCGCGCCCTGCTTTGGCTTGGCCAAATTTGACGTGCCGCCGCGACTAACCGCGCTTAGCCAGACGACGTCTTTTTTGGTTTTTACCTCTTTAAATGCCACGCGCGCGCCGTTTGGCAGCTCGTAAAGATAAAAATCAAGCTTCTCGTTATGTTTTTTGGAGACGAAATTTTTAGGTTTTAGCGCGCCGTAGTCGAAAAGCTCGCTCTTTGCCTGCTTTGCGGCTAGCGTATCGTATGGCTTTGCCTCCGCCCAAATTTGATCAAATTTAGCCTCGCTTAGCTTCGCCCCTTTGGCGCTAATCACGTTTAAAGTTTTTGCGTCGATGTCCAGTATCCGCCTAAATTCGGCATTTACGTCATCAAGGCTGATCTCATCAAGCAGCGCCAAAGTAACGTCGCGCAGGTCTTTTTCGCCTAGCAGCACGCCGCCGATCCTAGTCGTCTCCTCGATATCTGCCGCGACCGCGCTCAAGCGCTTATTGCCCGCTTGCAAATAGGCATTTTTAGCCGAATTTATAAAATCTTTTTTCGCGCTTTCAAAGTCCGCCTTGCTAAAGCCAAATTTCTCCACACCCTTTAAAACGCCCGCCAGATCGCTAAGCGCGCCGCTAAAATCATCCTCGACGGCATTTATCTCAAAGGCGTAAAGCACGTTTTGATCTTCGATTATCGGCGAGTAAAATCGCCCGCGTAGGGCCAAATTTCGCTGCTCGTATATCATCGCGACGAGGTCTGAGACGTAGTTTACGAGCAAATTTTGCCTGAGCCTTTGGATCTCGCCATCAAATTTGTACTTTTGCGTGAAGATCAAATTTAGCGAGTTTAGCCCGATCTCGGCCGAGTCGTAGTTGTTTACGCTAAAGCCGCTTTTTATAGGAATAGTTTTATCAGGGCTTGCGTAGTCGTTCGTGTTTTTAGCGGAGCTAAAGCTTTGCTTTATCATCTCCTCGATGCGCTTTTTATCAAAGTCGCCGACTGCGATAAATTTCATAAATCTAGGCTGATACGTCCTGCCGTAAAAGCCCTTTATGGTCGCTACGTCGACGTTTTTTACGATATTCATATCGCCGATGGGCGACCTTTTGGCGTAGATGCTATCGCCGTAGAGCTCTGGCACGCGATTTTTGATGTAAAATCTATACGCAGGCGTGTTTCTAGCGCGCTCCTCCTCGATGATGATGCCCCGCTCCTTATCCAGCTCGGCCGCGTCAAAGCTCACGCCGTCGATCCAGTCGCGAAAGACGCGGAAAACGTCCTTTAAATTTTGCTCGTTTACGTGGATTTCTAGTAGATAGCCCGTCTGATCGTAGCTAGTCTGCGCGTTTAGATCCGCGCCAAAGGCCACTCCGAGACTCTCTAGTTTTTTCACCAGCTCGTTTTTACTAAACTCGCGGCTGCCGTTAAACGCCATATGCTCGGTAAAGTGCGCCAACCCCAGCTCGTTTTCGCGCTCGTCGGTCGAGCCTATGTTTACGACTAGATAAAAATAGGCCGAATTTGCGGGCTGCTTGTTTTCCTTGACGTAGTATTTTAGCCCGTTTGCTAGCTCGCCGCTCGATATAGCGGGATCTTGGGTTAAATTTAGCTTTTGCGCGTTTTTATCTTTCGCCGTCAAATTTGACGCGCTCAAATTTGCGTCCGCCTGCCGCGTTTTAGCGGTCTGCGCAACCGGTGCTTGTTTAGCTAAAACGCTCGCCGCAAAAACAGCCAGAAATAAAAATAAAATTTTCCTCATCGTCGTCCTTTAAATTTAAAAAGTCGATTATATAGCGCGATTTTTAATATTTTTGCCCGCGCGCGGCAAAGACTACGGCCGTGCTAAATTTATTTTTTATGAAATTTATGCTAAATTTAGGCCAAATTTTAAAGGATAAATTTTGGTAAAAATAGGAATCCACGGCGCAAGCGGCAAAATGGGACGCATGATCATAGAGTGCCTAAAAAATGAGCCTGGCGCAAAGCTTAGCGCGGCTTATACGATAGAGCCGCTTGACTTTGCGTTGCCTGATGGCGTCATCCTCACGGACAAATTTGACGAGCTTTTCGCAAACTGCGACGTCGTTATCGACTTTACGATCAAAGATGGCGCGATAAACCTGCTAAACTACGCTCGCACCGATCCAAAACCGCTAGTCATCGGCACGACGGGTCTTGGCGAGGACGGCGCGAACCTGCTAAAGCTAGCAAGCGCGGCGATGCCGATACTTTACGCTACCAACATGAGCCTTGGCGTCGCGATTTTAAACCGATTGGCGGCGCTTGCGTCAAAGGCATTGCGCGAATTTGACGCCGAGATCGTCGAGCAGCACCACAGACATAAAAAAGACGCTCCAAGCGGCACGGCGCTAACGCTTGGCGAACGCGTGGCGGCAGCTAGAGGTTTAAATCTAAAAGACGTTTTGGTGACCGGTAGAGACGGGCTAGTCGGAGCTCGCAGCAAGGACGAGATCGCGATCCTAGCGGTGCGAGGCGGCGACATAGTGGGCAGGCATACGGTCGGATTTTACAACGACGGCGAGTTTATCGAGCTAAATCACACCGCAACTAGCCGCGCGACCTTTGCCAAGGGCGCGATAAAGGCGGCTATTTGGGTGGCGGGGCGAGAGAGCGGGCTGTACGGGATAGATGATTGCCTGGGGCTGTGATAATAAGCGGCTTGGCTTTTTCTACTTACTTTGCGTTGAAATTTAATTTTCAAGCTCGGCAACCCGCACGGTTAGCCTACGCTTAAAAATTAAATTTCGCCTTAATTAAGCGAAAAAATCCTGTGCCTTATCATTTTGCGTTCAAATTTTTGATAATTAAATTTTAGTATGAGAGGCAAAGTATCGCGAGATGATTTTTTGGGTTGCGCAGAAATTTTCGTCCAAGACTAGACATGTAGTCTGTCGCAGGGCGAAAATTTCAAGCTCCGCAAAAAGCGCTCGCGAGACGAGCCTCAAAAAGGAAAAATTAAAATGTGTGCGATAGTTGGAGTAATAAATTCTAAAGACGCTGCGCGAACGGCATACTACGCGCTATTTGCCATGCAACACCGAGGCCAGGAAGCAAGCGGCATCAGCGCATGCGAAAACGGCCGTATAGAAACCGTCAAGGGTCGCGGGCTAGTTACCGAAGTCTTTGACAAGACGAACCTCGAGAGTCTAAAAGGCGATATGGCGATCGGGCACAACCGCTACGCCACCGCAGGCAAAAACTCCGCCGCCGACGCGCAGCCAATCGCGGCAAACTACTCGCTAGGCCAAGTCTCTATCGTGCACAATGGCAACCTCGTAAACAAAGACGAAGTCCGCAGCGCGCTAATCGCCGAGGGCGCGATATTTCAGAGCAATATGGACACCGAAAACATCGTGCATCTCATCGCTAGAAGTCGCAGCGAACACCTACAAGACCGCATAGTCGCGGCGCTAAAGCAGATCAAAGGCGCTTACTGCCTACTCATCCAGTCACGCCATAAAATTTTCGCCATCCGTGACCGCTGGGGCGTGAGACCGCTCTCTCTTGGACGCCTAAAAGACGGCGGCTACATCGTAGCTAGCGAGACGTGCGCGTTTGATTTGGTGGGCGCGAGCTTCGTCCGCGACGTGGAGCCCGGCGAGATGCTGGTTTTCGAGCAGGGCAAAAGCGAATTTGAGAGCGTGCGCCTTTTTGAAGCCGAGCCTAGAGTTTGCGCGTTTGAGTATATTTATTTCGCGCGCCCAGATAGCGTCATCGAGGGCAAAAGCGTCTACGAAGTACGCAAAAAAATGGGCGAAACGCTAGCTAAAAAAAGCAAGATTAACGCAGACTTCGTCGTGCCGGTGCCAGACAGCGGCGTGCCGGCGGCGCTAGGCTACGCAAATGCCAGCGGGATACCGTTTGAGCTAGCCATCGTGCGCAACCACTACGTCGGCCGCACCTTCATCGAGCCGACTCAAGAGATGCGCAACCTCAAGGTTAAGCTCAAGCTAAACCCGATGGCAAGCCTGCTCAAAGGCAAAAGCATAGTCGTAGTGGACGATAGCATCGTGCGCGGTACGACCTCTAAAAAGATCGTCGAGCTACTGCGTCATGCGGGGGCGAGAGAGATACACTTTAAGGTCGCTTGCCCCGAGCTAAAATACCCCGAGCGCTACGGTATCGATACTCCAAGCTTCGAGGAGCTAATCAGCGCAAACAAAACGCCGGAGGAAGTGTGTAAATTTATCGGTGCGGACAGCCTCGAGTTTTTAGACGTGGACGAGCTAGTTAGCAGCATCGGCAGCGAGCGCAAGTACTCGTTAGTTAGCTTTGACGGAGATTATTTTATCAAGTAAATTCGGCCTTTGCCGTTTCAAATTTGACCTATTTTGGCAAATTTGAACTCGTCAAATTTGAGCGGCAAAACCCGCACCTTGAAAATGCGAATTTTAGTTTTTGACGTTTTTGCCTCAAATTTGGATTTTTATAGATTTAAATTTAATGAAATTTATGCTCGAAAATCGGCGAATCAAATTTTAAAATTTGACTTTTGGGTGCCCTACTGCGCAAAAATGAAAATATTTTATCAATATATAAGCAAACGTTGAATATAATTGCGAACTTTAACGTCACGGTAGCTCAGCTGGTTAGAGCGCTGGTCTCATAAGCCGGAGGTCGGGAGTTCAAGTCTCCCCCGTGACACCATAAAGCTCTAAAATACGGGTTTTCTACGATTTTATATCGCATTTTCCTTTCATAAAAT
>NZ_CALIAV010000082.1 GCF_938045625.1 uncultured Campylobacter sp. | reverse complement strand
AATTTTTATTATTTAAGAAAAATTTTATTCTAAATAAGTATAATTCCGAAATAACAATTTTTATTAAAAAGGAAAAATATGAAAAAACTAACCACCACTTCAGGCAATCCGATAGCCGACAATCAAAACTCGCTTACTGCGGGTAGTCGCGGCGGCATAATGCTACAAGATTATCAACTACTTGAAAAACTAGCCCACCAAAACAGAGAACGCATCCCGGAAAGAGCCGTCCATGCAAAAGGTAGCGCTGCGTACGGTACGCTAGAGATCACGCACGATATCTCGCGCTATACGAAAGCAAATGTCTTGCAAAAAGGCGAGAAAACGAGACTGTTCCTGAGATTTTCTACCGTAGCCGGAGAGGCCGGAGCGGCTGATGCCGAGCGCGACGTAAGGGGCTTTGCGATTAAATTTTACACAAAAGAGGGTAACTGGGACTTAGTCGGAAACAACACTCCGATTTTTTTCATCAAAGACCCGTATAAATTCCCAGATTTCATCCATACTCAAAAACGCGACCCGCGCACGCATCTACGCTCAAACGAAGCCGCTTGGGATTTTTGGAGCTTAAGCCCTGAAACTATGCACCAAGTTACGATTTTAATGAGCGACCGCGGCATACCTGCTAGCTACCGCCATATGCATGGATTTGGCAGCCACACCTATAGCTTTATAAATGACAAAAACGAGAGATTTTGGGTCAAATTTCACTTTAAAACTCGTCAAGGCATTAAAAATTTAACCAACGATGAAGCCGCGCAAATAATCGCAAAAGACAGGGAGAGCAACCAAAAAGACCTCTTTGAAAGCATAGAAAAAGGAGATTTTCCAAGTTGGGATTTTAAAATCCAAATAATGACCCAAGATCAAGCAAAAAGCGTCAAATTTAACCCATTTGACCTAACCAAAACATGGTCTCATAAGGAATTTCCGCTTATCGACGTTGGCGTCATGACGCTAAATGAAAACCCTAAAAATTACTTCAACGAAGTAGAGCAAGCCGCATTTAGTCCGTCAAATATAGTCCCTGGTATCAGCTTTAGCCCCGATAAAATGCTTCAAGCCAGAATCTTTAGCTATCCAGACGCTCAAAGATACCGCATAGGCACGCACTACGCGCAGCTAAGCGTAAATCGTCCGATAAGCGAAATAAACACCTACGTCGTGGGCGGTGCGATGAATAACGGAATGTATGAACTCGACGACAAGGCCTACTATGAGCCAAACAGCTTTGGCGGCGGCAAAGAAGATAGAAGCCTGCTAGAGCCTGATATAAATTTAGAAGGCGCAATGCAAAGATACGACCATAGAGCCGAGGATCAGGATTATTACTCGCAACCTAGAGCGCTTTTTGCACTAATGAACGATAGCCAAAAATCACAGCTTTTTAGCAATATCGCAGAGAGTATGGCTGGCGTGAGCGAAGTGATAAAAGAGCGCGCGATAGGTCACTTTGAGCAAATCTCGCCAGAGTACGCAAACGGCGTCAGAGCAGCTCTAAAGGCTAAAATTTGACAAATTTAACGCAAGCTGAAGAGCAAAGATATAGCGAACTTTGCGCCATGGCACTTGATTTTGCGAGGCAAGACGAAGCAGACGAGCTAGAAAAGATGATAAAGGCGGGGCTTAGCGTAAATTTAAAATCAGCCAAAGGCGATACGCTTTTGATGCTGGCTAGCTACAACAATGCTCTAAATACCGTAAATATGCTACTCTCAAACGGCGCTAGAGTAGATGAACGCAACGACCGCGGGCAAACTCCGCTTGCGGGCGCTGCGTTTAAGGGGCACTTAGATGTAGTAAAAGCGCTAGTTAACGCTGGGGCCGATATCGAAGCAAATAATGGTCTGGGTATGACGCCTTGGGCTTTTGCGGTGATGTTTGGCAGAAGCGAAACGGCAAAATTTTTACTTAGCAAACGTAAAAAAGAAAATATATTTCAAAAACTAGCGGTTAAGTTTTTAGAAATTTTTAGCAACAAGAGTGCAAAAATCGCCTAAATTTGACTTATTTACAACCTTATAAACTCCGCCTGATTTGAGGCGGAGTTTAGAAACTTTAGTGCGAGTAGCTCAAGATAGACGGTGATAACGTATTTTTCAAATTTACACAATTTAAGCACCCCGAGCAAGGCTGGCTTGCGGCGATTACGCAAGCTTATAGGCAGACTAAATCTAGCGAGTCCGTTAATTTAGAATAGCAAATTCTACATATCCCTCCATCGCGACGAGTAAAATCTAGCCCGCTTCAGGAGCGCAAAAATAGCGATGCTCCGGGATGTTTTCAACCGTAAATTTTAAAAAATCGTAAAAATACTCGGGCGTAAATTTGACTCCTATACTACTTATATTGTCGCCGACGTAGCTTATATCCGCGCTTAAAATTTTACTTTGGATGTTTGGATTTGAGCTTATAAAATACTTAATATCGGTAAAATTTTTGTAATCGATCGTTTCGTAGTCTTTTAAATTTTGCAAAACCGGCTTTGAGCCGATAAAACTAAAATTTTGCCCTATAAACTCCGCTCCGCCGTCATTCGCACGCCACTCGTCGCCTAAAGCGGACAAAAAAGCAAGCATCTCGTCATCAGCCCAGCTAAAATTTTCAAAATCCATTTTCATCCCGTAAAGTCTTTATAAATTTAAATTGTGCCGCCGCACGCCTATTTTTATAAACTGCGCTGGTTTAACTCAAATTTCGCACGACAAACTTGCGGCAAAGAGTTTTTGAGTATTTTTGAACGTTCTTATCAAATTTCGTCAAAAAACCATAAATTTTCAACAAAAAGGCGTTATATCTTGAGGCGATTTTTGAAGTTGCGACGTAAAAATAAAACAGAGCGGACCGGTCGTCCGTGAGTATTTATTTTTACTAGCCCTTCAAAAAGCGTCCAAGAGACAATGCCCTAAAATCACTTAAGAGCCTCAAGTCTAACCGCGACAGACCTTCTATGCGCTCCGAGCCCCTCGGCATCAGCTAGCTTCATGCACGCATTTCCCAGCTCGCTTATGCCTTTTGCATTTAGCGAGATGAGCGAGGTGCGCTTCATAAAATTTTCAACCCCGAGAGGCGAATAAAACCTCGCGCTACCGCCAGTTGGCAACGTATGGTTCGGCCCGGCTAGATAGTCGCCCATAGCTTCGGGCGTAAAATGCCCGATAAATATCGCGCCCGCGTGCCTGATCTGCCTAGCTAGCTCCATCGCGTCGTTTGTCGCGATCTCTAAATGCTCGGGCGCTAGCTCGTTAGCCAACCTCACGCACTCATCCAGGTCGCTAGCTACGATGATAGCGCCCTTTTTATCGATACTAACCTGCGCGATGGGCTGCCTAGCTAGAGTCTTGATTTCCTCGTTTATATGCCTTTGCACCGCCGCGCCGAAGGCTTGGTTGGGCGTGATGAGCACGGCGCTGGCCATCTCGTCGTGCTCGGCCTGCGAGAGTAGATCCACGGCGATGTGGCGAGGGTCTGCGCTCTCGTCGGCGATGACGCAGATCTCGCTAGGGCCCGCGATCATATCGATATTTACTTCGCCGTAGACGAGCTTTTTAGCCGTCGCGACGTATATGTTGCCAGGACCCGTGATGACGTCGGTTTTTTTGATCGTTTGCGTGCCGTAGGCCATCGCCGCAACCGCCGAGGCGCCGCCGACTTTATAGGCCTCCTTGATGCCGCAGATATGCATGGCGGCTAGAAGCAGCGTATTTACCTTGCCCCCGACGGCAGGCGTGCAGACTGCGATCTCTCCAACTCCCGCAACTAGAGCCGGGACCGCGTTCATGAGAAGCGAGCTAGGATAGGCGGCCTTGCCTCCTGGGATATATAGTCCCGCGCGGTCTAGCGGAGTGTACTTGGCGCCTAGCAAAACGCCGTGTTCGTCGTGCTCCATCCAGGTTTTTGGCAGACTTTTTTCGTGGTAGCTTTTTATGCGCTCAAAGGCTAAATTTAACGCATTTCGCAGGCAGCTATCTATGCTGTCATACGCCTTTTGCATCTCTTCAGTGCCGATTTTTAGGCTATTTGCGTCGGGTTTCCAGCGGTCAAATTTCTCTATCTGCTCAAAGAGTGCCTCGTCGCCTCTAGCGCGCACGTCATCCAGTATCTGCGAAACGGCAGGCATAACCGCGCTCATATCGCCGTTTGAGCGGTTTACCAAAGCCGCAAAATAGTCCTTAAAATTTTCGTTGCTAGTGAGTAAAAACTTCATCTCGTCTCCTTAAATTTTCTTTCGTATCTTAGTTTTTGACTGATATTTCCGAGCGCGCCGCCTTGGTGGATGTATAAAATCTCGTTTTTAAACACACCCATGTTTGCCATCATCGTTAAAAAGCCCACGGGGTCGTAAATGAGCTCAAACTCTATCCCCGTTTGCTCGCATACTTCGCGCCAAATTTGATAAAGCTCCGGCTTTAGATCGCCGAAATGATATTTTTTGGGCGGCTGCAAAATGCGCACCTTCGAGTTTGGCGTCAGCGCCTCGATCTCGCTTTTTAGGTAGTCTGCGTCGCCCACGCAAGGACAGGTAAAAACGTCAAATTTGACATGCTTAGCCAAAAACGCCGCCGACGTGCCCGTGCCTGAAGGCAAAAATATATCCACGGTTTTACCCTCCGCATCCGCCCAGCGTTCTATCTGCCTAGCCTGCGAGATAAAACCCGTCTCCGCCTGCGGCTGCCAAACGCCCTCATTTATAAAAAGCGAATCGCCGATGAAGCAATCCTGCACGGCGGATAAATTTGAGCTTGTTTGGTCTGCTGATTTTTTAAAATTTGAGTTTTTATGGCTTTTGCATTCGCTGAAATTTGCGCTCTCGAGCTCTGCTTGTTCGTCAAATTTGTTCAAATTTTCTCTGCCTAGATTTTGTAAATTCGGCTCGACTTCAGCTTGCAAATTTGACATATTTTTTGCATTTAAATTTATATCCGTAAAACCGAACCGTTCGTCAAAGTTGCTCAAATTTGACCCGCCCGTATCCTTTAAATTTAACCCGTTTCTATCAGAAGCATCCGTCAAATTTACAGCCTCATCGCCGTAAATCTCGCCCTCTTTTAGGCCGGATAGTTCGTAAGCTAGAGCCCTAGCCCGTACCCGTCTATCTTTATCTATGTAGATTTTCATTCCGTTTTCAAGGGCGAATTTAAAATTTCCGACTGGATTTGCCGCTAAATTTGAGTTTAAATTTGAAACGACGTAGTGAAACTCTAGCCCCTTCATCTTCGCAAAAACGCTTAGGCTATACATCGCGTTTGACTGGCTAGAGCCGTAGCTAACGACGCGCTTTATGCCGCCTAGGCCAGCATGCAGGAAATACTCTAGCTTTCTAGCCTTGTTGCCGTTAAATTCGCCGTCCATCAGATCGTCGCGAAGTACGTAAAAATCGAGTCCGTTAAATTTAGTCTTTTGAATACTTTTGATTTTGCCGCTCCAAGAGATCTTGCATCTCTTTCATCGACTCTTTATCCGAGATCGAAAATTTGATCTCGATGCGCCTGGAGGCGTCGGGGTCTTCTTTGCCGTTTTTCATCACCAGATCGCTAAAACTGCGCCCGCTAGCGATGAGATAGTGCTCTAGGCGCTTATCCTTGTTCCACGAGTAGATAAAATCTAGCACCGAATACGCGCGCTTTTGCGATAGATCAAGGTTGTACATATAGCTACCAACAGAGTTCGTATGCCCCTCGATCACGATTCTATCGATGTGTTTTGCGATCTCTTTGTTATTTAAAATCGCCTCGAAATAAGTCTGTAAAATTTCCTTTAGACGTGCCTTTGCCTCGTCTCTTAGCTCGTACGAGCCCGTGTCAAAAAGTATAGACTCGGGTAGCGACACGACGCCGGAGCTTGGATCTATGCTAACCTTGTTTCCAAGCTTAGCGCGTAAATTTGATATGACGTTTGAACGAAGCGAACTGATGTCTTTTATCTTGTCTTTTGTTTTATTAAAATCCTCTTCCAGCGCGGCATATCTTGAGACTTCATCGCCGTATTTTGCGTTTAGTTCATTTAGCGCCTCGTCTTTTTGCGCTAAAATTTGCCCCAGCTGTAGCACTCTATCCTGCAAATCCGCGATAGTTTTATTCGCATCGTTTAGATTTATCTCGTAGGTTTGGGTTAGATTCGTGAGTTCGTTTTTCTCTTTTTTGACGCCTTCAAGCATCTCGTTTACGAGCCTGTTTATGTCGGCAAGCTCTTTATTTTCGCTCTTTGCACGGTCCAAATTTGAAAAAATTTCTTTTATGACGTTTTCTTTACGGACGAGCTCGTTTTGCGACGAGGCGATTTGCTTTTCACGCTCGCTTAAGTCTTTTTGTAGTTTTGCCAGATCGCTTTGGCTAAGGACGTATTTTACGACGACGGCGCCGATGATGAGCATAAAAACAAACATCAGCCCGGCCATCAGGTCCGCATACGATATCCAAAAGGTCTGGTCTCCGCTTTTGTTCTCGTTACGCGTTTTCATCTAGCATACTCGCCTTTTCGATGGTTTGCAAGATCTCATTCGCCTCTTTATCAAGCTCGTCGATGTCTTGCTTTAGCCCTTCAATGAGCGCGCTATTATCATCATAAGCCTCGATTGCTTCGTCGTCAAAAGCCTTTTTAAATGCCTGGACGCCGTCAATCAAGCTCTCTTTAAAGCCATCCATTGCAAGTTTTTGTTTTTCTAAGATTTCACTACTAAATTTAGAAAGAGACTCACTGAAATTTTTTACATTATACTCTAGTTCGCCCACGCTCTTTTCGAGCCTTGCGATACGCTCGCCGCCCACATCATAGAGACGGTTGTACTGCTCGGCAAATTTTAGTTGCATATCTTTTATGTTACCGTTAAATTTATTGATAACGTTCAAGATTTCGGCATGGACTTTGATAAGATCTTTTTGATCTTTCGAGGATTTTAGCAGCGTATTCATCGTTTGCTTGATGTGTTCGCCACTTAGCTTGACAGCTTCTTCCTCGTTTTTCAAGATATTTGTAAAAGTTTTAAATTTAGCCTCGATAGTCTTGTCGAGCTCCTCAAAGAACTCGGCGTTACTAACATGCTCAAAGATCACTCCGATCTTTTCAAAGTGTCTTAAATTCTCTTGCAAATATCTTCTATCAAGCTCCTCTTTCGTCCAGAAAAAACCGCTCGTAGCGTTTTTTTGTCTTCGCACCAGCGTTTCAAATTTGCTCGTTCCGTATTTTTCAAAAAATATCCACCAAAGCGCTAGAAAAATACCGTAAATAGAGACGTAAAACGCAGTCGCCACGCCGCTAAGAAGGGTTGAAATTTCAGTTTCGAGCTCGGTAGTATTTGAAGAATTAAACTCCGGCATAGAAACCGCGATACTGATAAATGTTCCCAAAATACCCAGCATCGGAAAGATGCCCGCACCCACGGAAGCAAAATTTTCGTTACGTAAATTTCTAGTGTAGTAGGCGACAAATTCATCAAATCCGGCGTTTGATTTCGTATCCTTACCGATAACCAAAAGGTGTTTGATGATGTATTCTTTTAAATTTCGCTTAAAATCAGCCCCGCTTTGCTCGAAATAGCAGCAAGCAAGCTCGGCGCTATTTTTAGCAAAGATTAGCGAAATCACCCAAATAATACCCATCATAACGACCGTGTGTAGGCCGATTTGAAAATCTATATACCCCAAATATCCAAGAAGCGCGACGAGATATATCGCCGTCGGCAAAAATATAATTTTCGTATACACGAAAAAAGATTGCCTGCCTTTTACCTCAGGCAACGCCAAATCGGTGAAATTATCGTTTCTCGCTTCTTTTTTGGGTTCCATTGTAAGCCTTAATTTCTATTTAAGCAGTTTAAATCTTCAAATGCAGTTAGCAGGCGTTTTACCATCGACTCCTCGCCGCTTCGTAGCCATTTGCGCGGATCGTAGTACTTTTTGTTCGGTTTGTCGTCGCCTTCAGGGTTGCCGATTTGACCTTGTAGATAGGCTCTGTTTTTTAGCTCGTACGCTCTCACGCCGTCCCAAAACGCCCACTGCGTATCGGTGTCGATGTTCATCTTTACTACGCCGTAGCTGACGGCATCTTTGATATCCTTTAGCTCGCTACCGCTACCGCCGTGAAAGACGAAATTTACGGGCTTATCAGTTAGAGTTTGAAATTTATCCGCAACGTATGCTTGCGAATTTTTCAAAATTTCCGGTCGCAACACGACATTGCCTGGCTTATACACGCCGTGAACGTTGCCAAAGCTTGCCGCTATGCTAAATCTATCGCTGATTTTACTTAGTCGCTCGTATGCCTGCGCGACGTCTTCTGGCTGCGTATATAAAAGCGCGTTATCAACACCCGTATTATCCACGCCATCCTCTTCGCCGCCGGTTACGCCAAGCTCGATCTCTAGACTGATACCAAGCTCGCTAAGCTCTTTTAGATACTTCTCGCAAGTTCTTAAATTTTCTTCCAAGCTCTCTTCGCTAAGATCAAGCATATGCGAACTAAAAAGCGGCACGCCGTGAGCTTTTTTGTATTCGCGGCCAAATTTAACCAGCTCGTCGATCCAAGGCAGTAGCTTTCTAGCCGCGTGATCGGTGTGTAGGATCACGGGCACGCCGTAAGCCTTAGCTAGCAGGTGCACGTGCTGTGCACCTGCTACTGCGCCTAGTACATCGGCGTTCCCGCAAGCTTTGCCGGCATAAAAGCCGGCCCCGCCGTTACTAAACTGGATGATAACGGGTGAGTTAGCCGTCTTTGCCGCCTCTAAAACGGCATTTACCGAGTCGCTTCCGACCACGTTTACCGCAGGTATGGCAAAGCCCTGCTCCTTTGCGTATTTATACAGCCTAGTTACGTCATCGCCGCTTAAAACGCCGGCTTTTACTACGTCTAAAACACCCATTTTATCGACCTTATTTATATTCTACTTTAGCTTTTGAGCGAAGCTCGTCGCCTCTTTTTCTGATATCGTTTCTAAATTTCTCCATCTTTATGTTGCCCTCGATTTGAGGTTTAACCTCGTTTAGACCTACGGTGCCGGCAGCCTTGCTATCCTCTTTTAGGATTACGTGGTAGCCGAAATTTGATTTAACGGGTTTTTGAGTTACTTCGCCTTTTTTAAGCGCGAATGCAGCGTCCGCGAAAGGTTTTACCATTTGAGATTGACCAAACCATCCTAGTTCGCCGCCGTTAGCCGCAGAGCCTTGATCGGTAGATTTAGATTTTGCTAGCTCTTCGAATTTTTTAACCAGCTCGTCGCCTTTTAGGCCTTTTAGCGCAGCTATTATGTCGTTTGCGTCTTTTTCAGTAGCCACTAGGATATGTTTGGCTCTTACTTGTGCAGGCACGGCAAATTCGGCTTTATTTTTGTTATAAAAGTCGCTGATTTCGCCTTCGCTAACTTTGATATTGTCGAAAATTCTCTTCATCCAAAGATCAAGCACAAGGTTATTTTTTAGCTCTTCAAGCGCAGCTTTGTATTCGTCGCTCTTGTCTAGTCCGCTCTTTTTAGCCTCGTCTAGAAGCAGTTTTCTGTTGATTGTTTCGTCGATAACCTTTCTTTGCGTGTCTTTAGGTAGTTGCTCTAGCGTTACGCCAGGCATCGCAGCAAGCGTGAAAGCTACGTCCTTATCGGTTACTTTTGTTCCATTTACGGTGGCGTACTCCGCCGCACTTAGGCTTAGAGCCGCAGCCAAACTAAGAGATGCGAATAAAATTTTATTCATCTTTGTTCCTTAAATTTAGATTTTTGCGAGGGTGATTATAGCAGGAAAGTCATTAAATATAAGTTATAATTCATCGAAAATTTAAATAAAAACGGCTAAAATCGGCGCTATGAGAACGAAAAAAGATATAAACGCTATCAAAAATTTATTTTTGGAAAATTTCAAAGACGCGGGCAGCGAGCTTAAATTTCGCAGCCTCTACGAGCTGCTAGTATGCGTGATGTTAAGCGCGCAATGCACCGATAAACGCGTAAATTTAATCACGCCCTCGCTTTTTGAAGCATACCCGGACGTCGCGAGCCTAGCACAGGCAAATCTCGGAAGCGTCAAAACGCTCATAAATTCCTGTAGCTTTTTTAATAACAAAGCAGAAAATTTGATCAAGATGGCAAAGAGCGTGATGAGCGAATTTGACGGCGAGATACCAACGACCGAAAAAGAGCTGATGAGTCTAGCTGGAGTGGGTCAAAAGACCGCTCACGTCGTGCTGATCGAGCATTTTGGGTCAAATTTGATGGCGGTGGATACGCACGTCTTTCGCGTGGCGCATAGGCTTGGTCTTAGTAGGGGTAAGACACCCGAAGCCGTCGAGCTTGATCTAACCAAAGCCTTTAAAACGCAGCTGAACACGCTTCATCAAGCGATGGTGCTTTTTGGTCGCTACACCTGTAAAGCGATAAAGCCAAACTGCAAAGAGTGCTTTTTAAACGAGCTGTGTAGCAGTAAAGATAAGAATTTTCCTTAAAATTTTAGCCTACAAATGTGGGCTTAAATTTACGCACTTAAATTTGACGGAATTTTAAAATTTTGATTTTTGACAACTACGTTTATTATGAGATGTATTTTATAAAAATCACTGCAAATTTTAAAATCAAATTTGAATGCAAGAAGCCAGGGCTAAGTATCGCGAGATGATTTTGAAAGTTGTGCAGAAAATTTTAATCA
>NZ_CALIAV010000081.1 GCF_938045625.1 uncultured Campylobacter sp. | reverse complement strand
AGTGCAGTGGTTGCACGCCATGACTTGGTAGTTCCATCTTTTCAGTCCGATAACCAGATCGTCGTATTTTGGATCCCAGTCGTCAAACGGCGAGATATGAAGTCCGCCGTAAAGCCCGTAGAGCTGGTCGTTGTCGTACTTAAGCTCCTTATGCGCGGAGTCCGAAAAAGTAATGATGCCTTGATGGCAGCAGCCCGTGATACTCACTAGGCCTTTGTCTTTGACGTTTACGAAGATCGACTGCTCGCCAAAAACCCTCGTAATGATAGGGCAATCATAGCAAAACGTGCACATTCCGGGCTCGATCTCATTTCTGCCCTTTTTAAACACTACAAGCTCGCCTTTATGACCCGAATCCTTGATATATTGTCTGCCCTCCGGGTAAAATCCTTCGTGTATGATGATCCTGATGTCGGGCTTATACTTTAAAACGACGGGTAGCGCCCAAAAGTGATCGTAGTGCTCGTGCGACATTATGAGGGTGTCTATCTCGCCGTTTTGCAGCATCTTATCGATCCCCTCCCGCTTAAAGCACTCGTGCATCCACTTATATGACCAGCCGCAATCAAGCAAATATTTTTTCTTTTCGCCGTTTAGACGCTCTATCTCTATGAGGGCGGAGTAGCCGCCAGCGTTATCGGGATTTACGGATAGCTTTTTGGTTACCTCCCACGCCTCATCTATTTTATCCGGCAAAAGATGCTTGATTTGCGAAATTCCCTCTTCGTAGCTACCTTTAGCAAGCCCTTTGCCGTTACCGAACGGAGGCCAGTTAAATAGATATTGATTGACTAGCAGTCCGCCTGCGCCTTTAATGTCTCCCATCAGCATCGAGTTATCAAACCAGCTCGTTTCGGAGATATTAGTAACCTCGACGCTTTTAATCGCGCCAAAATCGGTCATCTTTCGCACTTCATCCGGAAGAAAAAATTCTCTCGCAGGAGAGTATGAAAACACTCCCATCGATGCGAGCGCGCCAAGTCCTATGCCCGCCGCACCGCCTTTTATAAAATCTCTTCTAGCTTCATTCATCTCAGATCCTTTATTTAAAAATTGTAAGCATATTGCCCACGGCAGGCGCTAGATAAACTACGGCGAGATAGATGATCACGCCTATGATAAAGCCTACCACCAAGCCTTTAATGGAATTTTTATTTCCAAAATCGTCTTCCTCGCCTGCTTCCTCCGCCTCTTCCTTCTTGCCGGCAAGCTTCCAGCCCGGCCAGCCGTCCATAAACCAGTAATTTATCAGCATGACGTTGATAAACCAGATCATCGGAATCATCGGGAATTGTTGCGGGTGCGAAAAGCCCTTTTGAGTGCCTAGTAAAAAGTGAGAGACCTGATAATAGACGTAGTATAGAACGATAGCCGCTACCATGCTTATGATCGTTCTAAGAAGGATATTGACGGGCTTTGAAAATTTATTGACCGCGTTGTTGCAGTAAAATTTAATAAACAACACCGGCACGAGCCAAAATATAGCTATCTCGCCTACGTGCAGCCATCGCCAATCGGGCGCGAAGAGCCTTCTGTCGCCTCTAATATGCACGCCCCAGATGAGCTCTTGCAGATAGTAAAAGAAGAATGAAAAGCAAAACGCCATCGCTATAATGCCGAAAAACGACGCCACCCTTCTAAGCCAGTTCGTCTTAATAAGGCTAAAAGGATACCTCTCCCAGATAGTTTCATACACCCACACCATAACGGTACAGCACATAATCCACGCGATATTGAAATTTCCGTGCACCGTATCGGCGAAGTTGTGCCACCAAGGCGGAGTAATGGATGTGTATTTTTGCCACGGATCGAATAAAATTCCCATTTGCGAGTGGAAAAATACGAAATATACGATCATACTTAGCAAAAAAGTCCAGATAAAAACGGTAAAACCTTTAACGGGCTGCTTTAGCTTCTGCCACGGCGAATTATCCGCAGCCACCACCCAAGAAGGGCTGAGCCAGGACGCGATAGCGGCAAACATCAAAATAGCCTGTGCCGAGTACTCAAGCGCGTAAAAATCGGTTATGCCAAGCTCCGCAAGCCTTCGCGGACTAAAATACGATATGGCAAGCTCGCCTAAAATAAATTCGAAGAATATCTTTA
>NZ_CALIAV010000080.1 GCF_938045625.1 uncultured Campylobacter sp. | reverse complement strand
TTTGCTGCCGCAAAAGAGCTGCTCATGCGCTGGCAAAGCTCGCAAAACAAAAACACGCAGCAAATAATCCGCCACGCCACAAGAAAAATCAAAATTTAGCTTTTTGCACAGATACGTAAGTCGGCGGCTAAATTTGAGATGCAAATTTTATAAACTTATAACGCATTTTATAAATAAAAAACGGTTCAATCTGCCGCATAAAAGGTCAAGGCGAGCTTGATAGTCGCCGCAGAAAAAAGAACAAATTTACAGCCCCTGCCCGAAATCAAATTTGAGCCAAACCCGCAGCTATACGCAAATTTCAAAAGCTGCCGTGCTCAAATTTAAAGCAAAACACCCAAGCAAACCCAAAAATCAAAACGTCAAATTTAAGCCCTCACGCCCAAGCCGCAAGCAATCGCGTGATTTAAAAGTCAAATTTGCCTAGGCAAAAACCGAGCAAAATACCCCCCCAGCACGCAAGCATTGCAAACGGCCGAGCGTAAAATCTAGCCTGCAAAGATCCTAAAAGCCGCCCAGACGCAAAGAGCGCCGACTACAACGCCGACGGCAAAAGCTGAAGCGACGTAGAGTTTTTGCTTTTTTCTGATCTGCTCAAATTTCTTTTCGTGATGCTTTTTCACGCCCTCAAAGGTCAAATTTAAGATCTTTTCGTTCGTTTGATTTAGCGCATCGGCAAAGCTCTTTATCTGCTCGTCGTTGATATAACGCATGGTCTTGCGCGTCGCGTTGGCCAGGCGCTCGTAGTCCTCGCTGTTTTCCCAGAGCTCGACGACGGTGTTGTTTTCGATGCGCTCTTTTAGTTCTAGCGTCTCTTTTAGCTCGTTTTGTTCGACTAGCTGCGTTCCCATTGCGCCTCCTTAGTTGATAGTTCCTATTTTGTCGCCGTATTTTAGCTTTTGCTCGGCCGCTAGATCAAATTTGACCGCGCCCTGCTCGCTAAGGATGAGGATCGTCGAGCCCAGCTCAAACATCCCCAGCTGCTCGCCCTTTTTTGCACTTAAATTTTCGTATTCGTAGAGCGCGACGTTTCCGGCGCAGGCGTTAGTCTGTATGCGCGCGTCAAAGTCAAATTTCATCTTGCCCACGTTTAGCGCGCCGACAAAAACCAGCCACATCTTTTTGCCGCTTGCAAGCTCGCATTTTAGCACCACGCGCTCGTTTTTAGCGTAAAGATTTGGCACCTTTAGCAGCGCGCTGACGGCCACGCTATATAGCTCGCCAGGCACGTATAGCGCGGATAATATCCTCATATCGCAAGGCGCGTGGTAGCGGTGATAGTCGCGCGGGCTGAGGTAGATATTTACATACTCTAGCTCGGCGTCCCGCTCACTGCGGTCCATACTGTCTCCAAGAAGCTCTGCGATACCGTACTCATGCCCCTTGACGCTGATCGCCTTTAGCTCCTTGCTCGCTCCGCGCTCTAGGCACGTACCGTCGCTAGGGCTGATGAAAGCCTGCGGCGAAACGTCAAAATTTCGCGGACGCTGTAGCTCGCGGGTAAAAAGCGCCGTGAGGCTCTCGTACTCCTTTGGCTCTTTAAACTCGCCCATGTCGATTTTAAAGCCGCTTACGTATTTTTCGTTGATAAATGTTTGCAAAAATCTCGGAAATTTAACCGCCGCTACAAACCCGAATATCCTAGAAATAACTCCCCTCATACCTCTCCTTTTAGTCTTAATAACGAAATCTCGCTAGGCGCCATCACGCGCACCGGCGGCCCCCAAAATCCAGCTCCGCGGCTAACGTAAATTTGCGTTTTTTTGTTCGCGCGGTATAGCCCGGCGACGTATTTTTGATCGAGCTTTACTAGCAGCGAAAACGGGAAAATCTGTCCGCCGTGCGTGTGTCCGCTCACGACCAGATCCACGGGCGCGTTTTCGTCCATGTATTTTAAAAACTTAGGCTGATGAGCGAGCAAAACAGTAGGCAAATTTACGTCGCGACCGCCTAGAGCGGCGACTAGATCTGGCCCATACGCTTTAAATCTAAAGCCGATGATATCATAAACGCCGGCTAAATTTACCCCGCCCACGCGCGCATTTTCGTTGCCTAAAATTTTAAAATTCGTCGTCTCGCGGATCACTTTTAGCGTGCCCTCGATACCGTTATAGTACTCGTGATTACCCGGCACGTAAAAGGTGCCGTATTTGCTCTTTAGCTCGTTAAATGGCGCGATAAACTCAGCCAAACGGTGCGGCGGCAGATCCGCGATATCGCCCACGATCGCGACCGCGTCGGCACGAAGCTCGTTTACGCGCCTAGTTACCGCCCGCGCAAAGTCCGCCCCCAAAAAATCGCCCAGATGAATATCCGTTAAAACCGCGATTTTTAGCTCGCCATTTAGCCCCTTTAGCTCGATATCCTGCACTTTTACTTCGGGCAATTTTACGGCATTAAATATACCCCTAAAAAAGTAGCTAAACGCCAAAATAAGTATCGTAACGTCGAGGTAAAGACGCAAAAATTTACGCCTACTCTCGCTAAACGCGCGCTTGGTTACGGGACGAACCGTGAGCGCAACGACGTTCGTAAAAAGCACGA
This sequence comes from uncultured Campylobacter sp., assembly GCF_938045625.1. Taxonomy (GTDB): domain Bacteria; phylum Campylobacterota; class Campylobacteria; order Campylobacterales; family Campylobacteraceae; genus Campylobacter_A. The sequence goes on along the minus strand of NZ_CALIAV010000080.1, from coordinate 2,217 downwards.
ACGAAAAGATGATAAACGTCAGTGCCAGCATCAGCGAACAGGCGATGCGAAGGCTCGGACCCAAAAAGTTAAACCGCAGCGAAAAAGCCAGCGCGACGCCGCCGATGGCAAGCGTCAGGAAAAACAGCCCAAGCGCCCTTTTATGCGCGGCAATCGGCCTGAGCGCGGCATCTGCAAAAAGCCCGCGGTACGAAACGTAATTCATAAAAATGATGATTAAAGATGATAGAACATAAAACATTTCGTAAATTTAGCCAAAATTATTAAATATCTAACCACTGCGCGCGGCAAATTTAAGGAAATTTGAGCACAGCGGCAGGCGATTTTAGATTTTAAAGGCTGATGTTTCGGGCACAGCGAAATGCGCAGCCAAATATTTGTTTAAGTTATGCGGCGCGTATAAGCGACAAATTCGCTCTATGATTTAAGCGATGATGAGCGCGTACCGGCGGCGGTTTTACGAGGCGAAGGCGACGCGCACGAAAAGCGATTTATTCCGTTAGATTTAACTTTTCGTTGCTTTGGTTTTGACTACGCTTGCTCTTTATTTTGCAAATTTGAGCATTTCGGCGATAAATTTACGGCTTTTCGGGATGCGTTTTGAGATAAAATTTATGCGACTTAGCTTTATAAAATTTGCGACGAGACGAACGTCGAATTTTACCGTCCGAAGCGAATTTAGTTTGTAAATTTGACACAAAAGGAGCCAAATTCGGCTACTCCTGAATTAATTTTATAAATGTCACACCGTTAGATTTTAAAGCGTTTGCATTAATTTTTTCAGAACCGAACTGTAAAATATATCTATTGCCCGAAACCTCGTATAAAGCCATCAAAAAGCCGTCCAAGTCATCGCTTTTATTAGACCATGAACAGTCTTGCAAAAATTTACTTTTATTTTCATGAAAGCTAATGGAGTATGAAGGAGGAAAACTACTTCTTAAAAACCATATATCATTCAAATTTATTTTTCTACCGTTATAAGTGATCAAATGCTTATTTGTCACGTAAAATCCCTCGTGGATAAAGTTCATAATCTCGTAATATATTGCCACCAACAAAGCGATAATAAAAATTACGCAACATATTTTCATAAATACTCCGAGCTCTAAAAATAAAGCGCATGGAGGCCATATAAATAAGGCGCAAACGATGATCTTCAACACGCAAAAAAATCTAATAGAGCATAAATATTTATATAGCACCACCTCGCCCTCGTCGAGCTTGACATTTTCGGGCAGATCCGCCAGCTCGTCATCCAGCACCTTGCGCGTCAAATTCGGCTCACTCATCACCCGCATCCTGCGTTCGCACAATGAGGCTTTTTGGCAAGCTAAATTTATCGATCACTTCGCACTCTTTGGCCCTCATCTCGCCCGCATCATTTTCGTGATCGTAGCCTAGCACGTGAAGCAGCCCATGCGTGAAAAGCAGCGCCGTCTCGTCATCCTCGCAGTGGCCTAGCTCGGCGGCTTTGGCAGCGACTAGCTCGGTGTTTATCACGATACAGCCAAGCGGCGCGTGCAGCTGCATCTCAAGCGGGAAGCTCAGCACGTCCGTAGTCTCGTAGATGCCGCGCTGGCGGACGTTTATCTCCTTCATCTCCTCGGCACCCACGAAGCTTAGCTCCACCTCGCCCGCGGTCAAATAGTCGCAAATTTGATCCAAAATCCTCGGATAATCGTCCTCGCAAAGTATCATTTTTGGCTTGTCCTTAGTAAATTTTTGTATAATTTTAGCAAATTTAAAGGGCAAAATATGAAAAAAGCAGTTTGTATAATGAGCGGCGGTATGGATAGCACGCTTTGTGCTGTAATGGCAAAAAAGGCTGGATATGATATCGTAGCGCTTCATTTTGACTATGGACAAAGGACGATGAGGCGCGAGAAACGTGCGTTTGATGAGATATGTGAGCGACTAGGGGTTGCTAAAAAGCTTAGCCTTGATGTTAGCTTTATAGCACAAATCGGTGGAAATTCGTTAACAGATACCAGCATGAAAATAAGAAAAGATGGGGTAGAAAAAGATGTGCCAAATACTTACGTGCCTTTTCGAAATGGCATTTTTATCTCAGTCGCTGCTGCCCTTGCTGAAAAAGAAAATGCACAAGCTATCTATATCGGAGTCGTAGAAGAAGATAGCTCAGGATACCCAGACTGCAAAGAGAGCTTCATAAAAAGAATGAACGAAGCTATAAATTTAGGCACATCAGATAGC
>NZ_CALIAV010000079.1 GCF_938045625.1 uncultured Campylobacter sp. | reverse complement strand
AGTAGTCTGCCGCAGACTTAAAATTTCAAATCTCTCTCAAAAGCACTCGCGAGACAAGCCTTTTTATTCAATTTGCTCTCTGCCAGATTATTTTCTTCCCAAACCCCAACGCATTATGCGTAAATTTAACCCAACCCAGGCTCAAACTATAAAGGCTCGGGTTAATCGCCAAAGCGTAAGGGAAACGCGCGAAGTAGATTTTGCTTTGCTGTGCGGTCGCGGGAGCGGCTATAGCGCGAAACTGCACGCCCTCTATCTTGCCCACCACCTTCGTATCAAGTGCGACGGTACCGGCTACGCCAGGCTCAGCCAAAAACGCCTTCACGTGAGCGCTCTGCTCGCCGCCAGCTACGATAAAAGCTAAATTTTCCTCGTCAAAGGCGTAAAAACAGCTCGCGCAGTATGGCCTGCCATCATCTAAAACAGCAAGGCTAAGCAGGTGCATCTTGCGGATAAATTTTAAAATTTTTTCGTCCATTTCGTCCGCCTTAAGCGCTAAAAATTTGAGCCAAATTTGCCGAAACCCAGCTAAAATTTAGCGCTAAAAAGCAAGCTAAAACTAGCCAAAAAGCAAAGATAAAAAGCTCTATTTTGACAAATTTAACTCCCGCTTTTTCGCGTTTAAATAAAGCAACCCCAAGTCCCGCCGCAAAGCCGCCGATAAAGCTAAAATAGTGCACAGCCGCTGGCTTAACAAAGCTTGGGAGTTTGCCCGCGAAAAATAGCGAAAATATCGTAAGCGAGATCAAATTTGCCAGTAAAAAATAAAAAGCGACGACGGGAATTTGCGGGAAAAATCCGTGCAAAACAAAGCTCAAAACGGTCGCGCTAATGAGCAAAAATACGCGCGTGGCAAAACAGCACATTTTCATCCTTTTTTTGCGTGATTTTAGCGCAAGGGGTATTAATAAAAAAGAAATTTAGCCGATATAAAACCAAAAGGACGACAAATCATGAAACTACAAAACTACCAAAGCGCGAGCCTAAACAGCTTTGATTTTAGCTTTAAAACCAGCAGCGGCGATGAAATAAATCTAAAAATGTACGACAACAAAACCGTAGACTACGCCAGCGCCAAAACAGCTGGCGCATCGGCATCTGCGCTCACTCTCACGCACGAGTATGGCTATAGCTTTTCGTATAAAGGCGACGGTCTGGACGCGCGCGATAAAGAAGAGCTCGCAATTGCTCTAGAAAAAATAGCGCCTAGCATAGACAAATTTATGAAAAACGTCAAAGAGGGCGAGGATCCGATATTTTCGCGCGTGACAAATCTCGCAAACTCCCTTCGCAAAGAGCTTCCCGAGATAAAAGACGCAAATCATAAAAACTTTATCGCAGACGGTACGCTAAAGCTTTTTGATAGGCTGATGGAGCAAAATAAAGCAGACGCCAAGCTACTTCAAAACTCCAAAAAGCTCTTTGACGAGCTCATTTCTCAGCTGGATAGCTTTAAATTTTACGTTTAGTTCGCGGTTTAAAATTTTCGCTATAATTCATAAATTTTAAAAATAGGAAAATTTATGAACGCGAATGAAAAAATCACCCAAATGCTAAATCTCCAGCAGAGCCTAAACGACGATACTAACGGCATCGGCTGGGAAAACGGCGTCAACAAAAACGGCAAACTCATCAGCTGGAAACGCTGCATATATATGGAGTGCGCCGAGCTCATAGATAGCTTTGCCTGGAAGCACTGGAAAAGCATAAACGCGCCGACGAATGAAGAAAATCTGCGCGTCGAGGTCGTGGATATCTGGCACTTTTTGATGAGTTTGATGCTCGAGCAGTACAAGCTAAATAACCTCGGCGACATCGCAAAGCTATCAAGCGATATCTGCGCTAGCAGCGGCTTTGAGGCATTTTGCCGCGAGCCGTTTAACGTCGCTGACGAAAACATCTACGAGATCATAAACGACGTCGAAATGCTCATAAACAAGTGCTCGGGCTTTGAGTATTCGCTCTTTGATCTGCTTAAAATTTACTTCACGATGAGCCTAAAATGCGGCGTAAACCTCAGCTCGCTTTATGAGTGCTACGTCGGTAAAAACGTGCTAAACCGCTTCCGCCAAGATCACGGCTACAAAGATGGCACGTATAAAAAGGTCTGGAACGGCAAGGAAGATAACGCCGTGATGAACGAGATCCTGGCTCGCAGGCTAAAAAGCGTGGACGAGATATACGCCGCGCTCGAGGCCGAGTATAAGGCGGTAAAATAAAATTTGACGGCTTTGCGGACTAAATTTGCGCCGCCTTGGTTGTTAAATTTAGCAAATTTAACTCGCCGCCAGGCAGTTTAAGTCGCTAGCGGTTAAATTTGGGCACGGTTTAGCCGTGCTCGTAAAAACTCCGCCGTTTAGCCCGCAAAAATTTACGCCGCTAGTAAGTTTTTGCGCCACCAAAAAGCTGGGTAAATTTGAGTAAATTTAGCTAAATTTGCAGCCGAATTTAAATCGACTAAATTTAGCCGCAAAATATATGTGCGCGCTAAATTTGTGTGCTATTAGAAACATTCGCCGTGCCGCTTTTGCTGGCAAAAAATGCGCGTCAAATTTAAAAAGCCGTCGCGCCCAAACGCCATTTTTGCCGCAAAACGGCGATAAATTTAAACAAAATGGAGATTCATTGTTCGCTGATATTTTACGCCTTTCGATAAAGGACCTTTTCACGCCCAAATTTATCGCGCTCTCTATCTTGCCGCTCGTTTTTTCAGCGCTCATCATCGCAGCGATCGCGATGTTTGGCGGACGCGAGCTATACGAGGCGCTAAACGCGGCCGTATCTGGCGAGGCCAGCGCGCTAGCCGAGTATCCGATGGTGGCTAAAATCCTCAGCCTAGGCATCGCAAAATGGCTCATCGGCGCGATATTTTACGCGGTCGGCGCATATCTGGTCGTGATGCTTTCGGTTTTTTGCGCGCTCGCGGTTGCGGGCTTTCTAACTCCAGTGGTCGCCCGCGAGATAAACCGCAGGCACTACCGTGTAGACGAGGCACAGTTAGCAAACGTCAGCCTAGCTCGCCAAACGGCTCTCATGGGTCAAATTTTGCTCAAATTTTTCCTGATCGCGCTTATTTGTGTGCCGATTTTAGCCGTGCCTGCGCTAAATTTTCTCGCCCTGCACCCGGCGTTTTTTTACCTTTATTATTCGCTACTTTTCATCGACGTCGCGCCAAACGCACTCTCGAGGCACAAATTTGAGCTTTATTTGCTTGATTACGGCGGATATAAATTTAAAGCCGCCGCACTATGTTTTTATCTGCTTTGTTTGGTGCCTATTTTCGGGCTTTTCTTGCAGGTTTTTTTCATTATTTACTTTTCGCATTTTTTCTTTTTACGCGAGACTTCGCGCTTGACGTAAATCATTTCAAATCAGCGAAAAACTAAATAAAATAAGCCCAAATTTTTAAAAAAGGAAAACAAATGAGAACTGAAAATATCGTAGTTTGCAACGTCTGCGGACAAAAAAGTACGGAAAACGAAAACGCCGTATTTATCCGCGCCCACAAAAACGGCGAAGAGGTCGATATCTGCACGGCATGCATCCCTAGCGTCATCCACGGCTCTGGCCTAGTCGTTCGCAGCAACGACGAAGTCAAAGAGGATATGTAATCGATTTTAGCCCGCTTTGGGCTAAAATTTGATTTTTTACTATTTTAACCCGCCCAAATTTACTCCAGCATTTTCAAATTTACCGCTTTAAATAGATTAAAAATAAGCCTACAAATCTAATCAATATTTGCAGTAAACTCAAATTTAAAAAATAAATTTGACGAGACCGGCCGCAAATTTGCCGATAAATTTCAAATTTGACCAAAACCCATCCAAATACGCAAAATCGTGCAGCCGTAAATTTCAAGCTCCTAAATTTAACATAACCGTATCCGAGCCGATCAAAATTCACGCTGAAGCGCAAAATAGTATCATGATAAATTTATCAAAAAGTTACGTTTTGTAAATTTAGTTTCGATACGTAACA
>NZ_CALIAV010000078.1 GCF_938045625.1 uncultured Campylobacter sp. | reverse complement strand
AATATATATTATATCAATATATAATCTTAATTTTGTATTAAGTAAACAATTTGTAACATACACGCATTATGCAAATTTAGCATAAAACCAATAAGGAGTCTAAATGAGAGTGAAATTTTCAGTTGCCGCATGTGCGGTTTTGGCGCTATTTGCAGCGCAAGCAAATGCCGCAGATACGGTTAAGCTAGAAGGCATCGAGATAAATAGCGTCGGCGATAACATCAGCGAGAGTGGTATCAGTGAAGGCATCCTAACCAAAAACGTACAAAACGGTATCCTGGCTGGCAAAAAGGTGCTAGATACGCCGTATCAGATAAACACAATCACAAAAGAAACGATGAATCACCAAGGCGTGACCGGTTTTGAGGAGGCGGTGAAATACTTCCCGTCAGCGCAGGTTCAGATGAGAGGCGGCACCACGGTCGGTCGTCCGCAAACTCGCGGCTTTGAGGGTAGCGTCGTGGGCAACGTTTTTTGGGACGGCTTTTACACTATCTCGACTACGGCGATCCCGATGGCGATGTTTGAGAGCTTGCAGATACAAAACGGTCTTGCCGGCTCGCTTTACGGCCCGCAAAATCCAGTCGGCGTCTTTAACTATACAAGAAAACGCCCGGTAGACAACGAGCACAGCATCTGGGCGGACTACGCTTCGCGAGAGCACTTTGGCGTGGGCGTAGATAGCTCGATGAAATTTGACAAGGTAGGCTACCGCGCGGTCGTATACGGCTCAGATGGCGCAAAACAAGTAAAAGACAGCAACTATCAGCGCCGCTTAGCCAGCATCACGCTCGAGTTTTATCCGACCGAGTCGCTTACGTTTGAGACTGCGGCTAGCTACTACGAGCACAACACTCACGGCTTTGCGGGACTTTTTGCGCTTTACGTAAAAGACGGCATGATCAGAAACGACCTAAAGCTACCAGACCCGGTCGATAACAAAACTCCTGGCCTTGGTCAGCCATACGGCGGTATGAATCTAAAAACGACGACGGCTAGCGCTAAATTTAAATACGCTCCGAGCGAGGATTGGTATTTCGAGGGCGGATATCAGTTCCAGCGAGCCGATCGCCATACACATAGCGTCGTAAACAGGATCACGGATAAAAACGGCAACTACGATACCTATCACGGCGGCGGAGCGACAGCGGCTTATAGATTTGACCTGCCTAGCGGCTATTTAAAGGCGGTCACGGACTTTGATACTTGGGGGCTAAATCATAACTTTAGCGTGCAGGCAAACGGATACAGATACGTGCAGTATCGCTACTCAAATTTGAGCACGACTACAAAAGCGGGCTCGGCAAATATCAACGATCCTAAAGTTTTCCCGCATCCAAACTCTAAAAAAGGCTCAAATTTATATAAACTCAGCACGACCGATATGAAAAATATCTCCATGCTAGACGATATCACGATAAATGATAACTTTAGCTTGCTACTAAGCCTCTCAAACAGCTGGATAAAAGAGCGCACTCGTCCGGCCATAACCGCTACGCAAAGACAGCTAAAACCTATCGTGACCAAATACGACGAATCCGGCCTTAGCTACGGCGCGAGCCTGGTATATAAACCTGTTGAAAACGTGAGCACCTATGTTACCTTTGCTGATAGCTTGCAACAAGGCGGCAGCGGCACGAACACCGACGGCACGACCAGCGTGCTAAAACCGTATCGCTCGAAACAATACGAAATAGGCGCCAAAGCTCGCATAAACGAAATCGACTTTAGCACGGCGGTGTTTAGGATACAGCGCCCTATCTCCTATGTCGGCGGTAACGGCAGATACGACGTCCAAGGCGAGCAGGTAAATACGGGCTTTGAGTTTATGAGCGGCGGCAAAATCACGTCAAATTTAAGCGTTCTAGGCGGATTTACGCTGATAAACTCTAAATTTAAAGACCCGCTACTAAAAGGCGCAAACGGCAAAGTCGTAAACGGCGTGCCTAAACTAAACTCGAATTTGCTATTTGACTACGTGGTGCCAAATACCGAAAAGCTCGCGTTTAGCGCAAATTTTCACTACACGAGCAAGATGTATATAGACGATCTAAACACTCAGGCTACGCCTAGCTTTTTCGTCACGGATCTTGGCGTGAGATATGTTAGCCGCGCGATGCTGGGCAAACAAACCACTTTGCGCTTTAACGTAAATAACGTATTTAACAAAAAATACTGGGCAGGCATGTATCCTGCAAGTGCTGACGGTGCAGGTACCAGCGCTAGCGTTCTTGGCGTAGCTAACGGGCTAAGCCTGGGCGAGAGTAGGATGTTTATGCTGTCAGCCGAAGTCAAATTTTAATTTGACTTAAGGCTTGCCTCGCGAGCGTCTTTAGCGGAGCCAGAAATTTTCATCCTCGATGAACTGCGCGTTCTATCTTTGGTAGAAAATTTCTTCGCGCCTTAAAGCCGTCTCGCGAGACTGCGCCTTGGCTTCTTGCGCTCAAATTTGGAGCAATACTTACCCGCCAAGACCCGTGCCTTGACAATGCCGATTTATTTATATAATCAGTTTCACGCTACTTCAGGGCTTGCGTTTGCAACTTCTAAAAAAGCAGTTACTGGCCGCAGGCAAATTTAACAGTAAATTTTATGCATAACGTCAAATTTGAAAACAACTTTACTACGCAAATTTAAAGCTCAAATTTAAGCGCGCAGGTTTTTGGCTACTATTTGAATTTTCATAATTTTAAGCCCGTTTGGGTATAATCTGCCCTTTTAAACGCGAGGAAAATATGCCCCTTTCAAAACTAAATCAAGAACAATACGCCGCCGCGACCGCTCCTGCCGGACACAATCTAGTTATTGCCTCTGCCGGCACCGGCAAAACCAGCACCATCGTCGCGCGCATCGCTCATCTGCTAAATTTAGGCGTAAAACCCGAAAAAATCCTGCTGCTAACCTTTACCAACAAGGCTGCGGCCGAGATGATCGAGCGCTTAAACCGACATTTTGATAAAAAAATCACCTCGCGCATCACGGCGGGCACCTTTCACTCGGTTTCTTATTCGCTTCTTAAATTTCTAGAAAAACCCGTCACGCTAAAGCAGCCTAGCGAGCTAAAAACGCTGCTAAAATCGCTCGTCGAGAGGCGCAAATTTAACCACCTAAGCGACGTTAAACCATACGGCGGCGCCTATCTTTACGACGCGTATTCGCTATTTCAAAATTTAGCCCTAAAGCAGACGTTTGGCGAGTGGCTAAAGGAGCGAAGCGACGAGCAAGGCGTATATGCCGAGATTTACGAGGACGTTTTGCGCGAATTTGAGGAGGAAAAGAGCAAATTTGGCTATGCGGATTTTAACGACTTGCTTATCAAAATGCGCAACGAACTAAGAAAAGGCGCGCCGCTAAAATTTGAGGAAATTTTAGTCGACGAGTACCAGGACACGAACTCTCTGCAAGGCTCGCTAATCAGCGCTTTTGAGACGAAAAGCCTTTTTTGCGTCGGGGATTTTGACCAGAGTATTTACGCATTTAACGGCGCAAACATCGAGATCATCGGCTCGTTTAAGGACCGATTTGTAGACGCCAAAATTTACGCGCTAAACATCAACTACCGCAGCAGCTCCGCGATCCTGGCTCTGGCCAACAAAGTCATCGCAAACAACCCGCGCCTTTACGAAAAAAAGCTAGTCGTCGGCCGCGAGGGCAAATTTACCTCGCCAAAGCTGCTAGTTTACAACGAGCTTTTCGACCAATACTCAAACATCGCGCAGGTCATCGCCGTTTCAAAATATAAAAAAGAAAACATCGCCATCATCTTTCGCAACAACTCGAGCGCCGACGGACTAGAAGTCGCGCTGCGGGAGCTTGGTATCGGCTCCAAGCGCAAGGGCGGCGTGAGCTTTTTTGAAAGCCGCGAGGTGCGCGCCGCTATGGATCTGCTAGGCATCCTCATAAACCCAAAGGACATCATGGCCTTTATCCACGTGTGCGAATACGCAAAAGGCGTCGGTGCGGCGCTTAGCAAGGAGATTTTCGAGGTGCTAAGCAAGGTCGGACACGGCGATGTCGTGCGCGGATTTTTGCAGCCAGACGATAGCGTGGAAGCCTTTGCCAAAAAGACCAAAAACTACCAGCTGGGGCTTTTTGACGAGCTTGACGAGGTCGGAGAGAAGTCGCGCTTTGCTAAATTTAACTTTAGCGAGAAATTTTTCGCGCATCCCGTGCTAAAAATGCAAAAACTAAGCGAGAGCGGCGGGCAGTTTTTGTATGAAATTTATAATTTTTTAAACGTCGCCAAACGCCACTCGCGCCCGACATCGCTGATAGATGATCTCAAAAATAGCAAAATTTATGCCCTCATCGCCGATAATCTCGCGACCAAGCGCGCCACGCAAAAAAACGGCAACGTCGACGAAATGCTAAAAAAAGAGGCCCTAGAGCGCATCGCGGGCAAGCTAGAGGTACTGGGCGAACTAGCCAAAAACTACTCGGAGGCGGAGAAATTTTATAACTTTATCACGCTAGGAAGTAGCGAGATGAGCAGCGGCGAAGGGGTAAATCTGCTAAGCGTCCACGCCTCAAAGGGTCTTGAGTTTGACCTCGTTTTTGTAGTCGATCTCGCGCAAAATCGCTTCCCGAACCTCAAGCTCATGAGCATGGGCGGCTCGCTCGAGGAGGAGCGGCGACTCTTTTACGTCGCGGTCACTCGCGCACGCGACGAGCTGATTTTAAGCTACGCCAAATACGACAAAATCAAAAAGATAAACTACCAGCCCAGCCAGTTTTTGATCGAGGCTGGGATGGCAAGCGCGGGGATTTAAATTTAACTTCAAATTTGGGGTTAAATTTGAGTCACTTAAATTTAGCCGTTCTATTTTTTAGCCCGTCGCAGTCGGTGCTTAGCATAACCCGCACCTTGAAAATGCATTTTTAAAATCAATCTCCACCGACGTGAGCAAAGTAAATTTCAAATCAAATTTTAGCAGCTAGAAGCGGCGCCGCTAAAATTTGACTGCACCGTCCAAACTAAATTTGCCCCCTACATAAAGCTTGGCGCGTCATTTGAAAAAAGGATCAGATCGCCCGCTCTTGTGTTTTGCGCCAGGGCTTCTTGCATTTTTGATTTGTCCTTGATGACGATGACTTTTGGCCTACTTAGGTGCTTTAGCAGCGCGACGGCGTTTAGCGAGCTTGTTAGCATAACGATATCAAAGGTTTTGTTGATGATCTTGCTTAGTTTTTCGTTCTCCTCGTCGCTGCTCTCCATGATGCCGGGCGTCACGAGCACCTTGCGCCCTTCGTAGCTGGCGACTAGCTCGTAGCTCGCGCTCATGCCGTTAAAGTTACCGTTAAAGCCGTCGTCAATGATAATTTTGCCGCCCGCATCGATGCGCTCGAGTCTGTGCTCGACGTTTTTTAGACGCGAGAGAGCGGAGACGATCCTAGCCTCGTCTAGTCCTAGATATAGCGCGGTTTTTACGCAGACGGCTAGGTTTACAGCGTTAAATTTACCAAGCAGCGGCGAAGCAAATTCCCTCTCGCCAAGCTTAAATTTAACCCCATCCAGGCTCGCCTCAACGCCGCTTAGGTCTTTGTCGTAAATTTCTATCTTTTCGCCCTCGTTTGCCTGCGTACTGCTGTGCACGAAAGCCTTTTCTAAGCGCTTTGAGCCAAGAGCCTCAAGCTTCGTGGCGCAGATATTTTCAAGCGTTTTAAAGTACTCGATATGCTGCGCGCCGATCTCGCCGACGATAGCGATGTGCGGGCTCAAAAACTCCGTGATCTGTGCGATGTCGCCTTTTAGGCGTGCGCCCGCCTCGGCGATATATATCTGCGTACCGACAGCAAGCTCGTTGTTTACGTCTTGGATGAGGCCTGCTAGCGTGTTTACGCTGCGAGGTGTTTTGCGGCAAACGAAATCGTTTTTAAGCAGCTCAAATAGGAAATTTTTGATACTGGTTTTGCCAAAACTCGCCGTTATCATGATGATTTTGAGCTCCGGCATCGAGGCTAGCTTTTTGCGAGCGCTGTTTTCGTATGCCTTAAATTTAGCCTTTTCCAGCAAAAAGCTAAGCGCAAAAGAGGCCACGATTGGCAGGACGACGCCTAAATTTACGCGGTACTGCGTCGCGAAATAAACGCCGTAGCTAGCGATAACCGTGAGTGCTAAGATAACAAAAAATCGCTTGACCCTAGGCGTAAAAACTAGCTTTTTATCGAGCTTTTTGTGCCAAAGAGCGAGACTTGGCACCAGTGCAAAGTAAAAATAAATCCAGAAAAATCGCTCCGCCCCGTAAAAAAGCACGATCGGCACGATAAGGAAAAACACGTGCCACAGCGGCCTAGTGAAGTGAAACAGCACGCGCTCAAACTTGTAGGAAAACCACTGAAGGCAGGTGATGAGATAAAATCCGAGCGCAAACGTAAATAAAATCTGCGTCGCGGCAAGGCCTATATTTATGAGGGTTTCGTTCATTTTTTCTCCTAGGTTCGCTTAAGCGAGCTTTTGCTTGCGCCCTTTTTACTAAATTTAGCGTTTTGCAGTTTTGTTTTGCATACCTGGCGTAAATTTGATAGTTTTTCCGTTAAATTTGAGAGCAAATTTATCCGCCCTACTTTTTTACGCCGTAAAACGCAAATTTATCAGCCGAGATTTTACAGATTTTGGGCTTAAATTTAGCTCGTAAATTTGATGTAGGCCTGCCAAACCCGCATAAATTTAATGCTGATATCTAAAATCCCAAATTTGCACGCTAGCTTAAATCAAACGTTTGCTGCACAGGCTTTTTGGGGCTTTTTTGAGCGTCTTGCTCATCTTTTGGCAAAATTTGATTTTGCTCGTCGCTGTTTAAGGCGTCGATTTTAGGTTCGGGCTTGTCTTGCGCGCTTTCTTGCCCGTCAAACAAATTTTCTTTAAAAACATTTTTTGCAGAAATTTGACCGTTTTCGTCACTCGCATCGTCAGGCTGCGAGTTTTTATCAGCCAAATTACCGCTTTGTGGTTGCTCGTCAAAAAGTCTACTTTGAGAGATGGTTTTTGCGCTCGTCTCCAAATCCGCGCGAGCAGGTTTCGTCAAATTTTGCTCGGTAACATTTTTAAGATCGCCGTCTTCGTCGGCACTCTCAATTTTTTCGCTCAAATTTTCACGGTTTTTCGGGCTTAAAATTTTTACGCTCTCGATCCCGCTTTCTTCATCCAAGTCCATCAAATTTAACCCCGCATTCACGACGCCGTCGATATAGCGCGCGTGGAGTAAAAAGAAAAAATGATCACCCTTTAGCGCGTGAAATTCGCTGTTTTTGATGAGGCGACTCACGCGTTCGCCGCTTTTTAGAGGTGTGGCCTTATCCTCCTCACCCCAAAATATAAACGCCTTGCCGCCAAAGTCAGCAAATTTAGAGCTAAAGTCCTCATCGACGACGTTTTTTAGTGTCTCGTACATCGTTTTGCTCATGCTTTTTACGTCTTTTGTGGCGAAAAATTTGTATAAAAACCCAAGCCCGAATAGTTTTAAAAACTTAAACAAAGCAATCTTAAATCGCACCCAAAGCGGCTTTTTAGCCACGATGCCTGCCGAGCTTAAAAGCGCGAGATATTCGGGGTTTAGCAGGGTTGCGACCTTGCCGCCGAAGCTATGTCCAAAGATGATTTTAGGATTCGCGCCAAGCTCGTCCAAAAATGATTTCATGATTTTTGCGTAGTCTTTCGTCGCTAGCGCGCCGTGCATACTGCTCGCGCCAAAGCCCGGCATATCGACGTAAACGTGCCGAAAGTCCTTAAAATACGCGCCGAAAGCCTTTTTCATGATCTCTTTGTTTGCACCCCAGCCGTGCAAAAATAGCGCGACGTCCTTGTGCGCGAGATTTACGGTTTCGTAGCTGATGCGGTAAACTTTGCCGCCGTATTTTACCTCTTTGACCGCCATTATTCGCCGCTTCCGGCTCGTTTTTTAGCCTCATATATGCTTTGAAGAACCTCGACGGCCTCGCATAGGCGCTCATATTCGCCCATATTTAGCAGCACGGCTTCAAATTTATTATTTTTGACGATCACGGCGCGCTTCATCTGCGCCTTGCCGACCTTGCCTAAAACGGCGCTAAAATTTCGCACCACTTCGGTCGCCGTGTAAATTTCATCTTTGCTAAAAGTAGTCATTTCTGCTCTTTACGTAAAATTTTGTGTAAAATATAGCATATTATCTTTAAATTCAAATTAAAATATAATGGCGCATTATGTTCTTTAAAATTTATTTTAGAGCGTTTTATATTTTTAGAGTGAAATTTGCGAGTATAAGAAAGGCGGATGGGTAAAATTTGACTAAAACTAGCGGTTGAACAGAAAAAAGGCGAGTTAAATTTGGCCTAAATTGGCGATTTTGCAATATAAAATGTTGAAAAACAAGCCGCGCTTTTGCCTAGCAAGCGTAATAATCGCTAAATTTCAAAACTACCGACCAAATTTATTAGCGATACAATAAGGCGTAAAAATTTAAAAAGCCTCCAAAAACAATCCGTTTAAGGCGGAAATCAAACGTCAAATTTAAAAAATCAGACGCAATAAAAATTTTACAACTTGCCTTTTGCCGACGTTATGGAGTTGATAAATTTATAGTCGATATTTATCTCGCGTTCTTTTGGCAAGCTTGCGGCGAGTCGTTCCAGAGTCCCCTCAAAATCGTCAAATAGATAATTGGCCATACTGCCCGGATTTGGGTTAATCTCGTTTAGATAGACTTCGCCGTTTATCTCGAAAAAATCGCAGCGTATCAGCGCCCCGTCAAAGCCGCAGTTGTAAATGCGCTCAAAGCTTTGTTTTAGCTTGGCGGCTAGCTCTGCGCCGATGTCGGCCTCGCGCGCCCTGCTCTCGTTTGAAAAGCTCATATATTTTTGCTCGTAGTCTAAAAATTCCTTCTTTTTAGGCTCTTCGATGATGGAAAATTTAATCTCGCCGTCGGCTCTGCAGCCTGCTAGATTGTACTCCTTCACGCCCTCGATAAAGGGCTCTACTAGGATCTCTTTGTCAAACTCGTATGCCACGTCTAGGCCGTATTCTAGCTCGCTAGCGTCTTTTATCACGCTAACTCCTATCGAGCTTCCTAGGCGAAGCGGCTTTAGGATTACGGGCAGCGGCAGGTTAGGCGCTTTTCCTCTGCCTACAACCTCGTAGTTTAGGGTATTTACGCCCGCTTTTTGCGCTAGTAGCTTGGTTAGCTCCTTGTTGTAGCTTAGCGCGCTAGCCTCTACGCGAGGGCCGATATAGCTAAGGCCATAAAACTCGAGCAGCGCCGCGATCTTGCCGTCCTCGCCGTCCATGCCGTGGACTAAATTTATAAATACGTCCGCCTCGATCTTTTTCTCGCCGAACATCCCGCCGGCAAAAAATCCGCCCTGCTTTAGAGTAAGCTTTTTGGCGTTTTTATACTTGCCCGAGCTAAAAAAATTCGCCCTCATATCGGCGCCGTTTATCAGGTAAAATTCTCTAAATTTATCGCAAAATATAAACAAAGGCTCGTTTTTTAGCACCTTTTTTAGGGCTATGGCGCTTACGATACTGATCTCGTGTTCGTAGCTTTTAGCACCAAATATCACAGCAAATTTCATATCTTTTCCTTTTTTATGCTAGTTTTTTTAGGGCTTGTTTGATGAGTTCGCCCGTATTTTGCGCGTCGCACTCGCTAAGCGCCTTGGTTATCTTTTCTCTTTTAAAGCCAAGACTCTCCAGAGCCAAGATCGCTTCGTGCTGATGGCTAGGTAGATTTTCATCCATCGTCATCTTTGCGTCGCTAAGCTCGGCAATGATGCGTCTAGCAGTCTTTGCGCCGATACCTGGCACTGTTTGTAGCGCCGTAGCGTCTCCGCTTTTTACCGCGTTTAAAAATGCGTTGGGATTTAGGCTAGAGCACACAGCCATCGCAGTCGCCGCGCCGATACCGCTTAGTTTTATCAGCGTCTCAAACATCTTTTGTTCGTTACTATCTAAAAATCCGTAAAGCAAGTCCGCATCCTCGCGGATGATCTGCGTGATGTTTAGCTCCACGCTCTGGCCTCGCTCGAGTTTCGCCGAGCAAAAAAGCGAGATCGCCACGCCGTAGCTCACGCCGCCGGCAGTCTTTAAGATGAGATTTGCGGGCTCTTTTTTGGTTATGACGCCCTCGATCGCTTTTATCATCTTTTTCCTTTAAAATTTGCGATTATCTCTAAAATTTGATTAATTCTTGCAAAAATTTATCCGTCACCTCACTAAAGGCGGCGTTTAGCGCTCTCATCGCGATTTCGCCCTCGTCCGCGCCTGCGTCTTTTTGCGAGCTTAGCACGACGCTTTTTAGCTCTTTGCCATCTTTAAAAAAGCTAAACATCATGGAAATTTGCGCCTTTTGATCTTTGATTTGAAGCGTGAGTAAATTTGACTTTACGCTAATGTCCGCGTTTTTAAAAGATGGCTTAAACGCGCACTGATCGCTCGCGGCTATGATCAAATTTCGCCTCGTCATCTCACTTGGGAGCGCTAAAAATTTTATATTTTTTAGTGGACGGATCTCGCCGTTTGCGTCTATCTTTAGGACTTCGCGGCTCTCGTACGCGCCAAAAACCCGCACCTCCTCGATGAAAACCGTTTTTTCCGGCCTATTTTCGCACTCTTTAAATTTATCCTCCGCGCCGCCTAGCATAAAATAATTCGTCCTAGGCGCAGGCTTTGCCAAAACGCTACAACCGCTAAAAAACAGCGCCACCAGAGCTAAAACCGTGCTTAAAATTTTCATTTTTCGTCCTTTTTCTGCGTGTCTTTAAAGAAAAATTCGTACGGGTCGTCCTCGAGTCTAAAAAGGGTATTTCTAAAATCAGAAATCAACTTTTGAAAACTAAGCAGCGTCCTCTCCGTCTCGTCGCCAATCGTATTTAGCGCGCCCTTTACGTCGTATTCGCCGCTTTTTATTTTTTCTGCTATCGCGGTTTGTAGATTTTTTAGCGCCTGCGCGGCGTCCGTGGCCTTAGTCGTAAACGAATTTACGAACTCAAGCGTGCCCGAGGCGTTTTTTAGCGCTTTTTTTAGCTCGTTTAGCGTCAAATTTGCATTTGCCAAAACCTCGTTTGCGTTTGCGATAGTCGCGTTTATATCGAGATTTCCGGCGTTTATTTTTTTCATCGCTTCATCGGCAGAAACTAGGATAGACGAAAATTTAGCCGCGTTTTCGTCGCTTAAAAATTTATTGATATTTTTAAAAGTCGTTTCTAAATTTTGCGTTAAGTACTCGGCTCTATCGCCGATTTTGTCGAAAAAACCGGCCTCAAGCCCGATGTAGGCCTTTTCGTTTTTATCAAAGAGCGGGCTATCCATGCTGCCGCGCGAGATATTTAGGTAGCCGATGCCTGTGATGCCCTGTATCTCCGCAGACGCCGTGCTATCGGTTCTTATCGGTATATCTTTTCTCACGGAGAGCTCAAGCTCGATGAGGGCTTCTTTTTCGTCGGCAAAGCGAATATCCTTGACCGTGCCCGCGTCTACGCCGATAAATTTGACCGTGGAGTCCTTTTTGATGCCGCTTGGCAGGCTTGTGGTTTTGATGAAATACGACCTGTAGTCATCGGCCTTTTTCCCGTATCCGCCCAGCCACCATGCCGTGACGCCAAGAGCGCTCACTACGAGCACGAAAAAGAGGCCTATCAAAGTATAATTTATTTTATTTCCCACCGTTTTTCCTTGTTTTTAAAAGCTCTTCGAGTGGATTTTCAGGCATTTGCATCAGCTGCTCAAACGTCCCCTCGAAGGCTATCTTTTTATCTTGAAGTATCAAAAATCTATCCAAAATCGTGCAAATACTGTCTATATCGTGCGTCACCATCACGACCGTGACGCCAAGCGTATCTCGTAGCTCGACCACTAACTCGTCAAACGCCCGCGCGCTGCTTGGATCAAGGCCGGAGTTTGGCTCGTCCAAAAACAAAATTTTAGGACTCAGCACTAGAGCCCTAGCCATCGCTACGCGCTTTTTCATACCGCCACTTAGCTCGCTTGGATACTGCAAAGCGACGTTTTCACTAAGGCCTACTTTTTGTAGCCAAAACATCGCTATCTCGCGCATCGAACGCTCGCTCATGCCGCTATACTCTTTTAGTAGGATGTAGATGTTTTCTAGCACGTTCATCGAGGTGTAAAGCGCGCCAAACTGAAACATCACGCTGCAAGCTAGCTTCATCTCCTGTCTAGCCGCTTCGTCTAGTGACCACAGATCGCGCCCTAGCATCTCGACCTTGCCGGCACTTGGCTCTTTTAGATATATCATCGTTTTCATCAGCGTCGATTTGCCCGTGCCGCTACCGCCGAGCAGCCCGTAAATTTCAGCCTCATTTACGTGGAAATCTAGCCCGTCGTGGATCACTCTGTCACCAAATTTCGTCGTTAAATCAGTCGCTTTTATTATCATTTATATGCCTAGCTGCGTGAAAATAATCGAAAACAGCGCGTCGACCATGATCACGCCAAATATCGCATTTACCACGCTCACGGTCGTATATGTGCCCACGCTTTGAGTGTTTCCGCCGATCTGAAAGCCCCTCATGCAGCCGATAAACGCGATCACGACACCAAAAAACGGAGCCTTAAAAAGTCCGACGTAAAGATGCTTAATCTCCACCTCTTGACCAAATCTCGCCAGATAGCTATCAAAGCTGATGTTTAGGTAGTTTTCCATCACGACCATCTCGCCTAGTATCCCCGCCACGTCGGCTAAAAATACTATAAGCGGCATGGCTATGATGAGAGCTATCACGCGAGGCAAAACTAGAAATTTAAACGGATCAAATCCCATCGTTTTCATCGCGTCGATCTCTTCGGTGATTTTCATGACGCCGATTTGCGCGGTAAAGCTTGATGCCAGACGCCCGGCAACGATGATGGCGGCGATAAGCGGAGCTATCTCGCGCAGGGTCAAAAGCCCCATCATCTCGACGATTATTATCGTAGCGCCGAAACTCTCGAGCAAATTTGAGCCCTGATAGGCTAGCACGATACCGATGAGAAAAGAGGTTAGGCACACGATAAAAACGGACTTTATACCTGCATCCTCAAAATATGCTAAAATTTCCTTCACGCGGATATTTTTTAGCATAAATATCTTGCTAAATTTGACCAAAAACTCGCCCGTAAAATTTAAAAACGCGCAAAATCCCGCAAAAAGCGCGGTCAAATTTTTGCCGATTTGCGAGAGCGGATTTCCGTGCGGTTTGGAGTTTATGATCTGCTTTATTTTGGGATTTACTTTGCTATTTATCGAGGCGAAAATCTTTTGCGCGTGCGGGGTTAAATTTACGAGCTCGTACTCTTTGCTGGCATTTAAAAAGGTATTTTTAAAAAATAGTGCCGCTGCGTAATCAAGCTCTTTTACGCCTTTAAAATTTAAAATGATTTTGTTAAATTTCTTTGAGCCGATAAGCGCGGCCGTTTGGGTCCAAATTTGAGCCGGCAGCTTGTAGTTCCAGTCGTTTTTTAGATTTATAGTTAGCTTGCCGCTACTTTGCTCGCACTTGTAAAATTCGCTTTCAAATTTTAAAAAAAGAGGCAAATTTAGGCCTTTCTGACGTTATTGTTTTTCTTAACTACGTAGTCTATATTGCCATCCTCGGTCTCGACCTTGGCTATCGTTATGACTCGAGCGATTTCGTTTTCGCGGGTGCTGTACGTGATGTCGCGAGCAGGATCCACGAGTCTAAATTTTATCTCATTAAACTCGCGCCAGTTGCTGTGATTTATCACCTTTGAGTTAAATATTCCGTCTTGAATATTAGCTATCTCGCTTTTTAGCTCGGCTATCACGGCTTTTTTATCGCGAAATTCCTTTAAAAGCGCATTATACTCGTGCACTAGCTGCTGATATTCTTTTAGTTTTTTCATAAATGTCACCGGCGGAGTGTTGTTTGTGCTTTTTAGCTCCTCGATTTTAGCTTTTATGACGTTTATCGGACCTTTGTTTTCCTCGATGACGCATCTTTTAGACTCTAGCGTGCGCGGCATTTTTACGATCTGTTCCCTGATAGCTTTTATCTTTGCCATGCGCTCGTTAATCTGCTCGCCCGTGTTTTTTATCATGCTAAAATCGACTAAAATTTTATTATTTACGCCTTTTAACTTTTTTATTTCCAAAGTATCGGCGATTATGATATTTGAATTTGACACGAGCGTATCTATTACGACGCTTTCGGCGATTATCTCGCCGCCGATCGCTGATTTTATCACGGCTTTTTTAGCTTTTACTTTGCCGCCTTCTAGCCTATCTATTTCGACGTATCCTCCGTCAAAGCTACCGATATGCACGGCGATTTTCGCATCTTTTGCTTCGATGAGGGCTTTAGCGTGAGTTTGTCCGCCGATTACTACTTTATTTGCCTTTACTACGGCGTTTGCGGCGACGTTTCCATCGACGTTTACTTCGTTTGCTTCAACCGTCATACCAGTGCCTATGGCGTCTTTTGTTAGGTCTTTTTCTTTTACATTTAGCGTTACGTTGGTATCTAGTCCAGTATCGACCGAGCCAGTGGTTTTAAACGAAATTTCATTTACGTCAAGCTCGTCTTTGATATCAAAAACGCCTTTTTCCTCTTGGACGTAGCCAGCCTTTTTGGAGTAAAATTTTATCCCCTCCTCGCCTTCTTTCGAGTATATATTTTCGGTATGTTCGGGCATTTTCGTTATTGTTATTTTAGGCTTTTGCGTCGGCAGTAGATTTCCCCTCACGTCGCGGCCGTTTGCGCCCTCTCTTAGTTTTACGTATTCAAATATCAATTCATTTTCGGTTACGCCTAGCAAATAGCCTCTGTTTGCGTAGTCGACCTTGTCGTTTTCATCTGTGGATTTATTTTTATTTTTATAGTAAAACACCAGCGCGTCGTCTGCCGACGGATTTACGTTTACGCCTGCGGTCACGATAAAGGTGTAGTCTTTGTCGATAAATTCTTTTACTCTTAAAACCGAATAAATTTTAGCGACCTCTTCTAGCATCGTTTTGTTTCTGATGCCCACTAGAATGCCTACTTTTATCAGCTTTTTGTAGATAAAATTTATCAGCTTTTTGTCAAATTCTTTAAAATAAACCGTGTCGGCGTTTTGCGAAACCGTGGCTAAAATTTTGGTTAAATTTTTATTTGCATTTATGGCGACATTAGGCAAAGGCGTTGGTTTTACCTGCCTAGTATCGTAAAATTTAACCAGATAGTTTTGTTTTATACTTTCTACTTTTTCTACGAAAAAATTATCATCGTCAAAGATATTTAGTTTTTCCGCAGGGATTTGGCGAGGCTGGCTCTCGCCCGCCACCTTACACTCTGTTTTGATCTCTATGATATCAAAATCTATAAATTTGCTATCGACGCCGAAGTGCTTTGCTAAATTTAATATCTCGCCGTACGGATTGGCGGTCTCAGACTCTATCTCGGCTAGGAAGTTTTGTTGCGCGTTTTGGTTTTCTGGCACGTGATACTCTCGCAATTTTTTGATTTTTAGTCGATTATCTCTAAAATTTCATTAAAAACTCTTGATTTTACGTCTTTTAAAACTAAATTTGCCTATCATTGCGCTAAAAATTTACTAGGATTTTCGTGTTTATCAAAGGCTTTTTTTCAAACAGCATTGGCATCATGGTTTCGCGAGTTTTAGGGCTCGTGCGCGACCTGCTCACGGCTTCGACTTTGGGTGCGGGCATTTACAGCGATATATTTTTCATCGCGTTTAAGATACCAAATTTACTGCGCCGTATCTTTGGCGAGGGGGCCTTTGCTAACGCCTTTTTGCCAAATTTTACGAAATCAAACAAAAAATCGCTCTTTAGCGCCGAGATTTTTCTTAAATTTCTAGCCTTTATCGGCATTCTCACGCTTTTGGTAAATTTATTTGCTCCATTTTTTACCGCCGTTATCGCTACCGGTTTGGCGCCCGGCGACATAAACGAAGCCGTCCCGCTCGTAAAGATCAACTTTTACTACTTAGCGCTAATCTTTGCCGTTACTTTTTTAGCCTCGCTTTTGCAGTATCGCGGGCACTTTGCGACGACGGCATTTTCGACCGCTTTGCTAAATTTAGCCATGATCGGTTCTCTAATCTTAGCTCGCGGACAGGAGCCTAAAATCGTAGCTTATTATCTTAGCTTTGGCGTCGTAGTGGGCGGTATTTTGCAGCTCATTGCACACCTTATCGCGCTTAAATTTAACGGCATCTCAAAGCTATTTTTTGGCGGCTTAGTTAAATTTGCCCATGGCAAAAGAGCCGATACGAAGGGCTTTTTTAGCAACTTTTTCCACGGTCTAGTCGGATCATCCGCGATGCAGCTAAGCTCGTTTATGGATACGTGGCTAGCGTCGTTTTTGGCGGCGGGATCCATCAGCTATCTTTTCTACGCCAACCGCATTTTTCAGCTACCTTTAGCGATATTTGCGATCGCGCTTTCTACCGCGCTTTTTCCTAAAATCACGCGTCAGATCAAGGCCGGTAACGAATCCGAAGCTCTAAAATGGATGCGAAAAAGCTTTGAAATTTTATATTTTCTGCTTTTTGCGGCGGCTATCGGCGGCATTATTTTAGCCAAGCCTATCATTAAGCTGCTTTTTGAGCGCGGAAGCTTTACGCAGGCCGATACTGCAGCGACCGCGAGCGTTTTGGCAGCATATATGATCGGACTTTTGCCGTTTGGGCTTGCTAAACTTTTTTCGCTTTGGCTTTATGCGCATTTGCAGCAAAAACTAGCCTCCAAAATCGCCGTTATCACGCTCGTTTTTAACCTCATTTTAGCAGTCGCGCTGATGCAAATTTACGGCACATTCGGACTAGCGCTTGCTAGCTCGCTAGGCGGGTTTTTGACGCTAGCTTTAAACGTCAAATTTTTTGGGATAAGGAAATTTTTAGCTATAATTGAGCCTAAAAAAATAACGCTTTTAAGCGCAGTTTTGGTTTTAGAGGCAGTGATTTTGATATTTTTAAGGAAATTTTTAGATGCAAATTTTTGATAGCGTAAAGAGAAAAAAAGTAGAATTTGAGCCCGTAAAAAGCGACTTTGTGCGCATTTACGTTTGCGGGCCGACGGTTTATGACGATGCACACTTAGGACACGCCAAAAGCGCGATTAGCTTTGATTTGCTTAGGCGCACGCTAAGCGAGCTTGGCTACAAGGTCAAATTCGTGCGAAACTACACCGACATCGACGATAAAATTTTAAAGAAAATGGCGGAAAGCGGCGAGAGTCTAGAAGCGATCACGGATAGATACATCGCAAGCTACGAGCGCGATATGAGTGCGCTTAACGTGCTTGAGCCAGACGTCAAACCAAAGGCGACGCAGACGCTAAAAGAGATGATAGAGTACATCGAAATTTTGCTAAAAAACGGCTTTGCTTACGAGATCGCGGGCGACGGCATATACTTTGACACCGCAAAAGACGCGCAGTATCTGAGCCTTAGCGGTAAATTTGACACCGAAGCAAACGTCGCTCGCGTGGCTAGTAGCGACGAAAAAAAGGACGAAAAAGACTTCGTGCTGTGGAAATTTGACGAAAAATGGTACGAAAGTCCGTTTGGTCGCGGTCGCCCGGGCTGGCATACCGAGTGCGTCGCGATGATAAAAAAACACCTATCTAGCGGCGAAAAATTTGAGATCGATATCCACGCGGGCGGGCTTGATTTGCTATTTCCTCACCACGAAAACGAGGCTGCGCAGTGCCGCTGTGCTGAGCGCAAGAGCCTGGCTAAATATTGGCTTCACAACGGCTTTATCCAAGTAAATAACGAAAAAATGAGCAAGAGCCTAGGAAATAGCTTTTTCGTTAAAGACGCGCTGGAGCGAAATTTGGGCGAGGCGGTGAGATTTTATCTGATCTCTAGCCACTACAGAGCGAATTTTAACTTTAGCGAAGACGATCTAAACGCGGCAAAAAAGCGCCTTGATAAAATTTACCGCCTAAAAAAACGAGTTTTGGGCGCGGCGGCAAATTTGAGCGCGAATGATAAATTTAAGAGCGAATTTATGTCCGCGATGGGGGACGATCTAAACACCTCAAAAGCGCTTGCTTGCGTAGATGAGTTCGTCCGCACTGCAAACGACGAGCTGGATGCAAACCCGAAAGATAAAGCCAAAAAAGGAGAAATCGCGGCAAATTTGGAGCTAATAGCGCGGGTGCTCGGTATCTTGCAAGTAGACGTGTTTGAGTATTTTCAGTTTGGCGTGAGCGACGAAAAGCGAGCCTATATCGAGGATCTGATAAATCAAAGAAACGAAGCCAAAAAAGCCAAAAACTACGAGTTATCCGATAAAATCCGCGATATGCTAGCCGCAAACGGCATCAGCCTCATGGATACGCCAGAGGGCTGCATGTGGGAAAAAATATGAAGCAGATGAGCCTAAAAGAGGTTTTGCGGCGGTTTGCGCCATATTTTAGGGATTATATTTCGTATTTTATCATCGCGATCGCCGGCATGCTGATGGCTAGCGGTGGTACGGCTGCATCGGCGTGGGTGATCGAGCCCGTGCTAAATAAAATTTTCATCGAAAAAAACAAAGACCTGCTTTATCTTTTGCCTTATGCCATCATCGCGATTTACTTTTTAAAGGGGCTTGGCACGTTTTTACAGGCCTATTTTACGGCGTATATCGGGCAGGATATCGTGAGGAGATTTCGCGAAAAGCTGCTAAAAAACCTGCTAAATTTGGATATGAAGTTTTTTAGCGACTACCGCACGGGCGAGCTAATCAGCCGAAATATCAACGACATCGACCGCATCAGAAGCATCGTTAGCTCCATGATCCCAGAGCTCATCCGCGAGGCTATCACGATCGTCGGGCTACTTTGCGTCGTGCTCTATCAGAGCCTTCAGCTTGCGTTTTTTGCGCTAGTTATCATGCCAGCAGCCGTCTATCCGCTCTCAAAACTCGCAAAAAAGATGAAAAAAATCTCCCGCGCCTCGCAGGAAAAAACCTCCGATATAAGCTCTAAGCTGAGCGAAATTTTTACCAATATCGAAATCATCAAAGCAAACAACGCACAGGAGTTTGAGCACGCTAAATTTACCGACGAAAACGCTAAATTTTTTAAACTAAATTTAAAAAGCGTAAAAGTAAACGAGATGGTGAGTCCGATGATGGAAATTTTTGGCTCCGTCGGCGTTGCAGCAGTCGTCATCATCGGCGGCAAAGAGGTCATAGACGGAAATTTGACGATGGGAAGCTTCTTTTCGTTTCTAACCGCGCTTTTCATGCTTTATACGCCTATTAAACGCATTTCAGGCCTTTACAACAAGATGCAAGACGCCGTGGTGGCGGCCGAGAGAACCTTTGAACTACTTGATAAAGAGCCTCAAATTTTAAGCGGCGACAAACCGGTGCCGTCTGAAATAAATTTGATAAATTTTAAAGACGTCAAGCTAAATTACGACGACAAAGAGGTGCTAAAAGGCGTAAATCTAAGCGCGAGTAAGTCCCAAACCGTAGCGCTCGTGGGCAGTAGCGGCGGCGGAAAAAGCTCGATCGTAAACCTGCTCATGAGATTTTACGACGCAAACGGCGGAGCGATCGAGATAAACGGCGAAAATATCAAAAATTTCGATCTGGGTTCGCTTAGGCAAAATATCGGCCTAGTTACCCAGCGCGTCTATATCTTTAACGACACGGTCGCAAACAACGTCGCCTACGGCCGCGAATACGACGAAGCCAAAGTCGAGCTCGCGCTAAAGACGGCAAATGCTTATGATTTCGTGTCAAATTTACCCGAGGGCGCGCAGACTATTTTAAATGAATTCGGCACCAATCTCTCGGGCGGCCAGCGCCAACGCATCGCCATCGCCCGCGCTCTCTACGACGATCCGCAGATTTTGATATTTGACGAGGCTACGAGCGCCCTGGATAACGAAAGCGAGCAGCAGATAACCAAAGCCATCGCAAATTTACAAAAAGAAAAGATAATATTTATCATCGCGCACCGCCTAAGTACGGTGCAAAATGCCGATAAAATCGCCGTTATCAGCGGCGGAAAAGTGGTCGGATTTGATACCGACGAGGCGCTTAGCAAGAGCTGCGAAATTTACGCGAAACTAAAAGGCGAAGCCCTTGTTTAAGCCTAAATTTGATAAAATCGCTCAAAATTTAAGGATAAAATTTGAATTACGAAACGCTAAAATCCATATTTTTTAAATTTGACCCCGAAACCGCTCACAAAATCGTCGAAAAAACGCTAAGTATCTCAGACTGCGTATTTCCGGGCCTTTATAGCATCGTCGCCAAAAACTGCGTCGTCACGGACACGGCTCTTTCGCAAAATTTGCTAGGAACTAGCTTTTTAAACCCCGTAGGAATCGCCGGCGGCTTTGATAAAAACGCCACCATGCTGCGTCCGCTGGCCGCGCTCGGGTTTGGGCACGTGGAGTTTGGTACCGTGACGCCAAAACCGCAAGAGGGCAACGCAAAACCGCGCCTTTTTCGCTTAATCGAAGAAGAGAGCATACAAAACGCGATGGGCTTTAACAACGAAGGTGCAGACGCCCTGAGCGCGCGCGTCGGCAAGCTTTATCCATTTGCGATACCGCTTTTTGCCAACATCGGCAAAAACAAAATCACGCCAAACGAAGAGGCGATCAAGGACTATGAAATTTTAGTCGCCAAATTTAACGAAATTTGCGACTGCTTCGTCATCAACGTCTCATCGCCAAATACTCCAAATTTACGCGAACTACAAGAAGAAAGCTTTATAAAAGACCTCTTTGCGCGCCTTACGCCGATCGCAAAAAAGCCGATAATCTTTAAAATCGCGCCCGATATGGACGACGACAAAGCCGTGCAGATCTGCAAAACTGCCGTAGAAAGCGGCGCAAAGGGCGTCATCGTAAATAATACGAGTATTGATTATTCGCTATCAAAGTCGCCAAATTTGCAAAATTTCGGCGGGCTAAGCGGCAAGGTCATCGCCAAACGCTCTCGCGAGCTTTTTAGCGCGGTTGCTAGCGAGCTTTACGGCAAGACGGTTTTGATCGCAAGCGGCGGCATAGACAGCGCCGAGGAGGCATACGCTCGCATAAAATCGGGTGCAAATTTGGTTCAAATTTACACATCCTTCATCTTTAAAGGCCCAAACATCGCAAAACAGATAAACGAAGGTATTTTAAAGCTTTTAAAAGAGGATAGTTTCGCCTCGATTAGCGAAGCGGTGGGCTGCGATATAAAAAACAAAATTTAAGGAAATTTATGCTTATAAAATACTCTAAAACAAAGCTCAAAAACGGCTTTGAAATCTATCATATCCCCGCCAGCAAGGGCTCTAGCGTCATCAGCGTAGACGTGTTTTACCGCGTGGGCTCGCGAAACGAAACAATGGGCAAAAGCGGCATCGCACACATGCTAGAGCACTTAAATTTTAAATCCACCAAAAATATGAAAGCGGGCGAATTTGACGAGATAGTAAAGGGATTTGGCGGTGTAAATAACGCTAGCACGGGCTTTGATTATACGCATTATTTCGTCAAATGCTCAAAAGGCAACCTAGACGAGGCGCTTAGGCTCTATGCTGATATAATGGAAAATTTGAGTCTAAAAGATAAAGAATTCCAGCCCGAGCGCGACGTCGTGACCGAGGAGCGCAGATGGCGCACGGACAACTCTCCGATCGGCTTTTTGTACTTTACGCTATTTAACGTCGCTTTTAGCTATCACCCGTATCACTGGACACCGATCGGTTTTATCGGCGACATCAGAAACTGGACGATAGATGATATAAAAGAATTTCACGAGACGTACTATCAGCCGCAAAATGCGATGCTTCTAATCAGCGGCGACATCGATAAAAAAAGCGCGTTTGAGCTAGGTAAAAAGCACTTTGAACACATAAAAAACAAAAAACCGCTACCAAAACTCCACTGCATCGAGCCTGAGCAAAACGGTGCAAAAAGAGCTGAAATTTACAAGGATAGCGAAGTAGAGATGCTAGCGCTTGCCTTTAAAATCCCGCCGTTTAATCACGAGGATCAGCCCCGTCTGGGCGCGCTAGCCGAGTATCTAGGCAGCGGACAGAGCTCGGTTTTACAGCGCGTTTTGATAGATGAAAAATGCCTCGTAAACAGCGTAGACGTCTATAATATGAGCAATATCGACGAGAGCTTGCTCATCGTACTAGCCGTTTGTAATCCTGGCGTCAAGGCCGAGGCTGTAGAGGAAGGGATCTGGCGTGTGCTAGAAAACGCAAAAACGCAAAAAATAGACGAAGACGAAATAACTAAGATAAAAAATAGCTTAAAAAACGATCTAATTTACTCGCTAGATAGCGCGTCGAAGGTTGCGAATTTATACGGCAGTTATCTAGTTAGAGGCGATATAAAGCCGCTTTTTGAGCTACCGGAAAAAACAGCCGCGCTAAAACCGGCTGATCTAAACGAAATCTGCAAAAAATACGCAAGAAAAGAAAAATCCACGACAATCATCCTAAGAAAGGAAAAAAGTGAATAAAAAAGCAATAACGGGCGCTATGACGGCGCTGATTACGCCATTTAAAGACGGTAAACTAGACGAAATCGGTTATGAAAAATTAATCAAAAGACAAATAGCAAACGGCATCGACGCAGTCGTACCAGTCGGCACCACAGGCGAGAGCGCGACGCTAACGCACGACGAGCATAGAATCTGCATCGAAATCGCCGTAAATACCTGCAAAAACACGGGCGTAAAAGTACTTGCCGGTGCGGGCAGTAACGCCACGCACGAGGCGGTAGGTTTAGCAAAATTTGCTCAAGATCACGGCGCAGACGGTATCCTCTCGGTTGCGCCCTACTACAACAAACCGACGCAAGAAGGCCTCTATCGCCACTACAAAGCAATCGCCTCAAGCGTAGAAATCCCGGTGCTACTCTACAACGTCCCCGGCCGCGTAGGCGTAGATATCCAGCCGTGCACAGTTTTTAGGCTATTTAAAGAGTGCGAGAATGTCTACGGCGTAAAAGAAGCCACAGGCAGCATCGAGCGCTGCGTTGATCTACTCGCGCACGAGCCAGGCCTATCCGTCATCAGCGGCGAGGACGCGATAAACTACCCTATCCTCTCAAACGGCGGCAAGGGCGTGATCTCGGTTACGGCAAATTTGCTCCCAGACGAGATCTCAAATTTGACTCACTTTGCACTAAAAGGCGAGTTTGCGCGCGCAAAAGCCATAAACGACGATCTGTATGCGGTTAATAAAATAATGTTTTGCGAGAGCAACCCGATCCCGGTCAAGGCAGCTATGTATATCGCTGGCCTCATATCAAGCCTCGAGTACCGCTTGCCGCTTTGCGAGCCGAGCGCCGAAAACCTCAAAAAAATCGAACAGACTATAAAACAATATAACATAAAAGGATTTTAATGAACTGCGAAAACGAATTTAAAGGCAAAACTCTAGTAATCAGCGGCGGAACGCGCGGTATCGGACGCGCTATCGTGGAGGAATTCGCCGCAAAGGGCGTAAATATCGCCTTTACATATAACTCAAACGAAGAGCTAGCCAAGACCCAAGCCGCCGAGCTCGAGGCGACGTACGGCATAAAAGCCAGAGCCTATGCGCTAAATATACTCGAGCCCGAGACCTATAAAGATCTATTTTTAGAGATCGACGCAGACTTCGACCGCATCGATTTTTTCATCTCAAACGCTATCATCTCGGGTCGTCCGGTCGCAGGCGGATATACGAAATTTATGAAACTTCGCCCTCGCGGTATCAATAACATTTTCACAGCAACCGTAAACGCATTCGTAGTCGGCGCGCAAGAAGCAGCAAAACGCATGGAAAAAACGGGCGGCGGCAGTATCATCTCGCTTTCATCGACGGGTAACCTCGTCTATATCGAAAACTACGCAGGCCACGGTACTGCAAAAGCTGCGGTAGAAGCTATGGCGCGCTATGCGGCGACTGAGCTTGGCGAAAAAAATATCCGCGTAAACGTCGTTAGCGGCGGCCCGATCGAGACGGACGCGTTGCGAGCCTTTACTAATTATGAGGAAGTTCGCGACAAAACGGCCGAGCTAAGCCCGCTAAATCGCATGGGTCAGCCCACGGATATCGCTGGCGCATGTTTGTTTCTGTGCAGCTCAAAAGCTAGCTGGGTAACGGGCCACACCTTCATCATCGACGGCGGTACAACATTTAAATGAAAAAAGCAAATTTAGCCTGCGCTCATTTGTCGGTTGCTCGTGTTCTGGGCAAATTTGGCGTTATAAATTTAACGCGCTTACAGGCTAAATTTGATGAAAATTTAAAATTTGAAAGCAAATTTTGCGGCACGGACGGTTTTCTTAAATTTAATCCAAATTTGTCAAATTTGCTCAAATTTGACGAAGATCCGAGCAAATTTAGTAAAAGAGCAAATATGCAACAGGAGAAACCAAGCCAAAACAAGGCCAGCTATTTTTCCGCCGACTCCCGCGCCACGCCGTCAAATTTTAAACTTCAAAATCCAAAAGAAAGAAAAAAATAAATGAGCCTAAATTTACCAAACGCCCTAGCCTTCCTGCGCGTATTTCTTGCGCCTCTGATGTTTTGGCTGCTACTTAGCGTAAATTCCTTCTCAGGCGTGCACGTTAGCTGGATGAACTACTTTGCCGCGCTTGTGTTTGTGATCGCCAGCGTCACGGACTTTTTCGACGGATTTATCGCGCGCGCATGGGATCAAAAGACTAAGCTTGGAGCCGTGATCGACCCGCTTGCGGATAAAATGCTAACTCTGGGCGCATTTTTAGGACTCATGATGATAGACCGCGCAAGCCCGTGGGCCGTGTATCTCATCCTCGTTCGCGAGTTTTTTATCACGGGTTTTCGCGTCGTGATGGCGGGCGAAGGCGTAGAGGTCGCCGCATCGATGGCGGGCAAAGTCAAAACCGTCTGCCAGATGGTTGCGATCGGCTTTTTAACTATGCAGTGGCCTTTTGGCGAGTTTTTGCTCTGGCTTAGCGTCGCGCTGACGCTATATTCGGGCTTTGAGTACGTAAACGCTTATGTAAAGCACGTTAAAAATCAAGCCAAAAAGGCGTAAATTTGAGAACAGGAAACGCCATAATCTATCTAGCTAGCTTCGTCGTTGTAGCAGCCGGACTAAAGGCCGCTAGCGTCGTAGTTCTGCCCTTTTTGATGGCGGTTTTTATCGCTATCGTAGCGACGCCTGCGATAAATGCGCTAGAAAAGCTCAAATTTCCGCGCGTTTTAGCCTTTGCGCTAGTTACCGCAGTCGTGTTTTTATCGCTTGGTTTTATCGCAAACACCGTTCTAAAGACGATCAACGGGCTAGTTAGCTACATGCCAGAGCTTCAGAGCAAATTTAAAGCCCTCGCCGACCACTATCACCATATCTTAGCTAGCCGCGGACTCATCGACCCAAACAGCGTCGCCGCGCCCGCAGACTTTGATATCAATAAACTTTTTGCCGTGCTGGGCGGATTTTTAAGAAGCGGCACGGAGCTTGCCTCAAAGAGCTTTTTTGTCTTTTTGCTCGTTACTTTTATGCTTTTTGAGGTACAGGTATTTTCTCAAAAAGTCGAGTATTTTGCGAGTAAAAATCCGCAAACAAATCAGATCGTAGATACGTTTATATCAAATCTCAAACGCTATCTCGCGATCAAGTCCGCAGCATCGTTTTCAACGGGCGTTTTTATATTTATTGGGTTAAATTTCATCGGCGTGCCTTACGCGCCGCTTTGGGGGATTTTGGCTTTCGTGCTAAATTTTGTCCCGACGATCGGCTCTATCATCGCGGCCGTTCCAGCGCTTTTGGTGGCGCTTTTGTTAAACGACGCGGCGGCTTGTGCTTGGACTGCGGCGCTGTATGCGGCCGTAAATGTCGTCATCGGCAACTTTATCAAGCCTAAATTTCTTGGCAAAGGCCTTGGGATCAGCACGCTTGTCGTGCTTTTGAGCCTACTTTTTTGGGGATTTTTGTTCGGCATCGGCGGTATGTTTTTAGCCGTACCGCTTACGATGAGCCTAAAGATCGCGCTTGACGCGAACCCGAGCACGAAATTTATCGCCGTTTTACTCAGCGATAAACTCGAGCGGTAAAATCAAATTTAAAGGTAAATTTTGAAAAGCATTATCTTTGTGGCGGCATTGCTAGCCGTCGGCATTTATGCGTATTCGTGGCACTTTTTGATCACGGTTTTGGTGATTTCGTTTCTTATATTTTTTCACGAGCTAGGCCACTTTCTCGCCGCTCGCATGCTAAAAGTGGGCGTTTTGAAATTTAGCGTGGGCTTTGGGCAAAGCATCTACTCAAAAACCATCGGCGGCACCGAGTACGCCATCAGCGCGATACCGCTTGGCGGCTACGTTAGCCTAAAAGGGCAAGAGGACGCAAAACCGGGGCTAAAAAACGAGGACGCCGACAGCTACACTAGACTTAGCCCGCTAGGACGCATTTTTATCCTTTTTGCCGGACCGTTTTTTAACTTTGCCTTGGCGTTTTTTATCTTTATCGCGCTCGGACATATCGGAGTTGAGAGGCTAGCTCCAACCGTGGGCAAGGTGCTGGAAAACTCGGCTGCGGCGAGCGCAGGACTGCAAAAAGGCGATAAAATTTTAAACATAAACGGCATCAAAATCAGCGAATGGGACGAGGTAAGCAAAAACGTAAATTTAACCTCCACCGCGATCACGCTCGAGCGCGCCGGCGAAATAAAAACTATAAATTTGACGCCTAAAATCGGGCAAAGCATGACGATATTTGGCGAAAAGATAGAAAAACCGCTCATCGGCATTTCGCCATCAGGCGAGGCTGTCACGATACGAAATACCGGCTTTAGCTCGCTCAAATTTGCGCTCGTTGAGACTATAAACGCTTCAAAGCTCATATTTACGGGGCTTGAAAAGCTCATCGTAGGCGTCGTGCCGCTAAAAGAGATGGGCGGCATCATCCAGATCACCGACATCACCTCAAAGGCCGCAGGCATCGGCGTCTCGACCCTACTCATCATCGCAGCGCTCATATCCGTAAATTTAGGCGTGCTAAACCTGCTGCCTATCCCGGCGCTTGACGGCGGACATATATTTTTCAACCTTTACGAGCTCATTTTCCGCCGCGAGATGAACGAAAAAGTCTATATCGGCCTCACCTACTGCGGCTGGGCGTTTTTGCTCTGCCTGATGGCGTTTGCGACCTTTAACGACGTGATGCGCCTAAGCGGAGCGGGACAATGAAGCTCGCGCAAATTTTAGAGCGCATCGAAAACGCGCGCACGGGCGAGGCCGTGAAGCTAATCGCCGTGAGTAAAAACGTAACGACTAAAGAGGTTTTGGAGCTTTTTAGGCAAGGGCAAACGAGCTTTGGCGAAAACCGCGTGCAAGAGCTCAAAAACAAGAGCGAAATTTTGTCAAATTTGCCGATCGAGTGGCACTTCATCGGGAGACTTCAAAGCAACAAAATAAACCACCTGCTAGCGCTCAAACCCACGCTTTGGCAAAGCTGCGAGAGCGTAGAAGCCGCGCTTGCTGTGGATAAGAGGCTTGATCGCGAGCTACCTTGTCTGCTGCAGATAAACTCGGCCTACGAAGACACGAAACAAGGCATCTCGCCAGAAGCTGCGCAGGATGCGTTTTTGCAAATCGCGCAGGAGTGTAAATTTCTAAAACCCGTCGGCGTGATGAGTATCGGCGCGCACGCTGATGACGAGCGAGCTATACAAAAGAGCTTTGAGACTACGCGTAAAATTTACGAAAATCTGCAATCAAAGGGTGCGCAAATTTGCTCGATGGGTATGAGTGGCGACTTTGAGCTGGCGATAAAATGCGGCTCGAATATGATTCGTTTGGGGTCGATTTTGTATAGTTAAAAGGCTAAAATATGGAAAAACGAAGAGATGAACTTGAGCTGCTATTTTTAAAAAATAAGCAGAGTAACAAAAACACTAATCCCCTTCCGATAATAGTTGATATAATCGGACTTATTGCCGGCTTTTTAACTCTATCTTTTGTTGCTCCTTATGATGATAGGGATGCGGTTGGATTTAAAATTTTAATACTTACCGATATCATTATATGTCTCATCTACGGCTTGATACCAAGACTACGAAACTGTAAATATTTTGTGCTTTTGGGTATTTTATTATTTATAAATTTTTTACTTTTATGCAATGTTGAAGGCTGGAATGAGGGGAGCGGGAGCGGAACATACTATTACGTATACTTTTTCAAACCGGCTAGCGATATGCTGTGGGGCTTGTTGTTAATATCCGCATTTTTATTTTTGATACCGATAACCCTGTATATTTCGTTTCTACACTTTTTGTCTAGGGCGACTTACTACCTATCAAATTACGACAAATTTAAAACAAAAAATCAAGAAAAAACAAAGGACTAATAAATGGGCTACGACGTGAGCTATCATCCAATCAACGAAAACGAGATAGAGCAGTGGTATTTTGACGCGTTAAAAAGCGCGCTAGAGGGCGACTGGTCGGTCGCGGACAGGCTTGCAAAAGAGTACGGTATGGAGGATTTTTACGCGCAAAAATACATTGATACTCTTAAAATCGCGCTTGAAACCAAAGATGGCGAGAGTTTTTCGGTCAGCCATGGCTAC
Source organism: uncultured Campylobacter sp. (assembly GCF_938045625.1). Lineage (GTDB taxonomy): Bacteria > Campylobacterota > Campylobacteria > Campylobacterales > Campylobacteraceae > Campylobacter_A. The sequence goes on along the minus strand of NZ_CALIAV010000078.1, from coordinate 765 downwards.
ATACTTGCTACCGTGCAGGGATTTTTTAGAAAATACTTCTATACGCGCGGCACGGCGTTTGGCTTTTTGGCGGACGAACACGGCGAATTTAAGCAGTATCTAAGCGATATAAGCGGCGTCATACCGCCTGAAATAAAAGCAAAATTTACAGGCGAATTTGACGGAAACTACTCGTCTGGCGCATTTATAAACGCGGCAAATTTGGCCAAATTTTGGCAGGACTACAACGCCGATGAAAATATCAAGCAAAAAACGGATGATTTTTACGCGCAAAATTTGCCTGCGTTTTTGAGTGCAGTTAAATTTAGTGTAGAAAACAGCTACGGGCTGCTTGAGGCTACCGACGTGATTATACCCAACCCGATTGATTTAAATGATTCCGAGTGCTACTCAAATCTTTTTAACTGCGACCCCGAAGGCGCGTTTATCTACGCCGATACGGCAGCGCAGCAATTAAGCGAAGCGATGAAGCTGGATAAAAAGAAAAACAAAAGCGATAAAAACGAGGGCTCAGGCGGCTTTTTCGGCGCTATAAAGAAACTTTTTGGGAAGTGAAGCCGCGAGCTTTACTTCCGCGTCCTTTTTCAAAACTCCGCTTTAACACAAATTTCATCTATCTATTTTGATAATTCAAAAATTCAAAATTTATTACTTAATACGCATAAAAATACAAAAGCTTCACGCCTAAAGTTCCATATTTTGTAGCTGATATTTCATAAAATATTAAGTTTTATTTTTATACTTATGCTATATAATAATAAAATT
>NZ_CALIAV010000077.1 GCF_938045625.1 uncultured Campylobacter sp. | reverse complement strand
AAATATCCTCGCCCCGTCGCTCGTTATAAAATAGCTCTCTTTAAACTCCATTTTTTGCCTTTCTTACTTAAATTTATCGGTTTTTACGCTTATTTTATCCTAAAATGCCCCGTTATCTCGTACTCGTTTAGCACGTCCTCCTCCTGCGCGCCAAGACCGATATTATGGATCACGAGCGGGGTTTTGCCATCGGCAAATTTATCCGAAACTATGCCGATATGCGGCCTGCCGTTATCCAGCCGCCACGTCACGATATCGCCCGCCTTAAACTCGCCCTTCGCCTCGTAATCCTTGCGTTTTAGATAGGTCGCGATGTTTGGTACACGGCGATGATCGATGTTTTTGTCGGTCTTTTTCGCGCCCCAATTTTTTGGATAGGAGCTAAAATTCGCGCTCATATCCTCGTGGATGAGCCGCTGCAGATCGATATCCTGCCCGCGCAGTGCTCTAACTACGACGTCGGTGCAAACGCCTTTTATCATATCCACATCGCCCATCGGGTACTCAAGCCTAGAGTACGAAGGATCGTAAAACAGCGTCTGTCCAATCTGTGCTCTAGCATCTTGCACGAGCTTCTGAGCCGAAAACGCAAAGGCAAAATTTGCCGCGAGCGCTAAAAGTAAAATTTTGCTCCAAATTTTCATCAAAACCTCACGCGTAAAAATATCTAACTATGTGAAAAAATATCGGCGCCGCAAAGCACAGCGAGTCCATACGGTCAAGCATCCCGCCATGCCCGCTGATCATATATCCCCAGTCTTTGACGCCTAGATCGCGCTTGATCGCAGACATAACAAGCCCTCCTAAAAAGCCCATCATGCAAACGGCAAGTCCGATGAAAAACGCCCCCGTCGCACCAAAAGGCGTAAGATGATGCAGACACGTAGCCAGCGCGCTAGCGCTAAGAACCCCGCCCGCAAAGCCGACCACGGTCTTAGACGGACTGATGCTAGGAGCGATCTTACGCTTGCCAAAAAGCTTGCCCCAGATATACTGCAGCACGTCGCTAGCCTGTACGACCAGGATCAAAAACAGCATCAGCTCCATGCCGCTGCCCTTCTCAAGATCCAGCAAAAGAAGCGCGGGGATGTGCGAAATACAAAAGACGCAGATCATCAGCGCCCACTGGATCTTCGTCGAGCGCTCTAAAAAATAGGCCGCATCGCCGCAAATAGCCGCCAAAATCGGCAAAAATAAAAATCCGTAAACCGGGATAAATATCATCGCCATCGCGTACCAGTCAGCATAGATAAATATATACTGCACGGGCAAAATCACGTAAAAGCACGCCACGAGCGCGATATGATCGCCTCTGCGGATGTAGATGAGCGACAAAAACTCGCGCAAAGCGGCAAAAGATACGAGCAAAAGTAAAAATATCACGGCGTTTTTGCCCATATACGTAAACGCAAAAATCACCAAAATCATCGCCCACCAGGCGTTTATGCGCGAGGTCAAATTTGAGATGGTTTTGTTCTCGGCGCCAAATTTCGCCTTTAGGATAAAAGCCACGACGCTAGAGACGACTAGTACCGCGATGAGTCCTAAAAATAGATTTAAGATATGATTTTGCGGGTTCATTTTAGGGCCTTTTGGTTAAATTTGAAGCTAAATTTGACGCCTACGTCGGAGCTTTCCGAGTGAGCAAAATTTGCGCGCGTTTGGTTTGCCTTGCGTACGGCTTGAACGGTTAAATTTTTTACGCGGTTTAAATTTGCGTTTGGGTCAAATTTGATTTGCGGCGAGGCGAGCGTTTTGATCGCCGTTTCGCGCTCAAATTTGACGTTTTTGGCCGCCGCTCCAAAAGACTCGCCGTCAAATTTGCCGCAAAAATCGGTTGCAAATTTTGCTTTTTCATTTGACGGATTTACGGGGCTTAAATTTACCGCCATCGCCAGAGCCGCCAAATTAGGCTTTCGTTCTGTCATTTTGCGTATCGCTCATCGCTAGTAGCGCGTCTTGCGCCTTTTGTAAAAACTCGCCCTTACCCTCGCCGCTGTAAAATATCTCCTCGCCCACTATCAGCTCGCAAAGCAGCGGGATGGGTATCATAAAGCCCTTAGGCAGGACATTGCGCGCATTTTTGATCCAAATCGGCACCAAAGGCACGGAGGGGCACTCCTGCGCCAACCGAAACACCCCACTTTTAAACGGCTGAAGTGCTAGGTCGTCGTTCATCTTGCGCGTGCCTTCCGGAAAGATGATGAGAGAGTGCGTCTGCAGTGCGTCGCTCATTTGCGCTAGCGCTTCCAGCGGATCTTTGCGGCGACTTATTAGCACCATGTTAAACACGTTTTTAGCAAGAAATCTGCGCACGGGTCCGCTCTCCCAGTACTCCGCCGCCGCGACGGGGCGCACGCGCTTTCTCACGCGGTATGGCAGCGAGACGAAAATCAGCAAAAAATCGCCGTGGCTGGCGTGGTTCGCGTAGTAAATTTTAGTACCCTCGCCGATGTTTAAAAGCTCCTGCGGCGGCCGTACGCCCGTGATAAATATCGTAATACGGCAAAGGATAAAATCAAGCGCTGCAGCTAAAAACTCTTTCATATTTTTCGTCCTTTTATTTTACTAAATTTGCCCTGTTTGTGCGTCAAATTTGACGAGTAGCGAAAATTTGCCGTAACGCTTGCCGGCAAACGAAGTGGGTTTGAAGCTTGGGATTTTAACTCGCAAACGCTCATGATACTCCAAATGATTAGACTTAGCGCAACCTGGGGCGATCTTGGCCACAACTCTATCTTACCGCCCGCAAAACCGCTTTGCTGGTTTTAGTAAAATATGATGAAATTCTTTTATATATTTGCCGTTATTATACCTAAATTCGCTTTTTTTAAGCGCGGCAAGAAACCTGCTCTCTTTGCCCTCTGAGGCCGCTTAAATCTTTAGCTAGATTCTTTCAGCCTTAACTCCATAATGCGCTAATCCGCTGCGCTTTAGTTAAGAATTCTAAAAACTTGGTCAAATTTGAGTATCGACCGCGCTGTTGCGAAAATTTAAATTCTCATTTTGTAAATAAATTTGATAAAATTTAGCCGTTTCTTGATGGCGATCAAGTCGTTATTATAAATAAAATCTTAAAATTTACAACTAATTTTTTATAAAGGATTTTCTATGAGTTACAATCAAGAGATGTTCTGTCATCAGTGCCAAATGAGCGCGCCCGAGGGCTGCGGCGCCAAAGGACAAGACCGCGGCACCTGCGGCAAAACCTCGACGCTGGCGTTACTTCAGGACACTA
>NZ_CALIAV010000076.1 GCF_938045625.1 uncultured Campylobacter sp. | reverse complement strand
TCCCCAGCCGCTAAATTCCTCCTGAGAGCTTTGTGGATCGTAGTAAAGCTTGCTCATGCCAAAGCTTATGAGATGACGGTGCGGAGCGCCTCAAATATACTAACGCCCTCTAGATAATCCTCACCGCCCAGGCTCGCATGTAGCCGAGATGCATAGTGACGCTCGTTTGCGGGATCGTAGATATTTTCTAGCGCGCGTGCTATCGCGTCCCAGCCGGGCACATCGTCTTCGCTAAAATTAGCCTCGTACTCTTGCGTCGTCATTTTAGTAGATTACGTTAAGCGCGGGTACTATATATAAAATTTGCAAATTTAAGGGAATGGGGATAAATTTAAAAAGCTAAAATTTACGCCCGATATTTAGGCGTAAATTTCATCCACGATAGTATCTACGAAATCGTGCGGGTCAAATTTGACTAGATCGTTCATCGTCTCGCCGATGCCGATGTAGAGTATCGGTAGTTCTAGCTCGCGCGCTACGCCAAAAAGCGCTCCGCCCTTTGGCGTGCCGTCAAGCTTGGTGATGATGACGCCGTCAAGGCTCACGATGTCGTTAAAGGCTTTTGCTTGAGCGAGGCCTGCGTTGCCTTGAGTGCCGTCGAGGATGAGAATCTTGCGGTGCGGTGCGCCTGCATAGGCTCTGTCTGCGATGCGGACGATCTTGCTTAGCTCGCCCGCTAAATTTGTTTGATTTTGTAGGCGGCCGGCGGTGTCGAGGATTACGTTGTCGAGATTTTTGGCGACGGCCGAGCTGATAACGTCAAAGGCGACCGCAGACGGATCGTGACCCTGCTGCGTAGCGACGATAGGAACGTCAGTTCTGATAGCCCACTGACGTAGCTGCTCGATGGCGCCAGCTCTAAACGTATCACAGGCGCCTAAAATAACGCTTTTGCCTTCATTTTTATATAAATTTGCAAGCTTTGCGATCGTGGTCGTTTTGCCAGCTCCGTTGACGCCCAAAATCAGCTCCACGAAAGGCTTTCCGACTTTTGCCTCGCGCTCGTTTTCGTATATGAAATATGTATTTAAAAGCCGCTTTAGGTCGTCTTTTTTTACTTCGTTTTGCGGCGGCAGGTAGTAGAGGACCTCCTCGACGATCTCGTAGGCGATGTCGGCTTCAAGTAGGATCTCTTCTAAAATTTCCTTTGAGATTTTTTTGTCGGCTGGTTTTGACGAGCGGATCGCCGCGAGCGTCTTATCAAGCCCCTTTTTTAAAAAGCCAAACATTAGTTGATTACCTTATTTATATCGCTTTCTAGCATCTCTTCTGGCACGAGCCCGACGTAGTGCGTGGCGTATTCGCCGTTTGGTTTATAAAGCACCATGTACGGGATGCCTACGACGCCGCCTAGAGCCTTTGCGAAGAGGAAGTTGTTTTCGCCGTAGCTAATGCCGAAATTTATCTTAAATTTCTTCATAAACGCGTCTATCTCGTCTTTTGATTTGTCTTCCATCAGTACGCTTACGATTTTTAGCTTGCCTTTAAATTTATCGCTTAGGTTGTTTAGATGCGGGATTTCAGCCTTGCACGGCGGACACCAAGTGGCAAAAAAGTTAAACAAAATCGCCTCATCGTTACCCTCGACTTTAAAGCCTTTGTCAAATTTTTGCAGCGTCATCTTGCTCTCGTCCATGAGAGTTAGCTCAAAAGGCGCTTCTATGCTTGCGCTTTGGCTTTGAGTCGGAGCGGACGTGGTTGTTGTCGGCGTCGCGTCGCTAGTTTTGTTTGCGTCGCTTACGTTTTCATTGTCGCAACCGCTTAAAAATAGTGCTAAAAATGGTATAATCAAAAGATTTATTTTCATTTAATAATTCCTGTCTAAGATTGATTTTAGGCTTGAATTATACATAAAATTTATGAAACGAGCGTTAAATTTGACAAAAGAAGATTTTAGGCGAGACGCCAAACGTATTTTAAAAAAAGAGATTCAAATTTCTGCGCGAGCGAAACACTATAAGATGTTTAAGCCGCTTTTAAATTTGCTAACCGAGCTTAAAGCGAAACGGATTTTGATATTTAATCCCCTTTCCTATGAGCCAAATTTCTGCATTTTAAGGCGCGAACTAGCTAAAAATTATGAAATTTTCGTTCCGTTTATGCTTGGTATTAGTTTAGAAATGGTAAAATCTAGGCTACCGCTTATATCTCGGACGAAATTTGGCGTAAAAGAGCCGCTAAGTACCAAGATTTTTAAAAAGCGTATAGACGTAGCTATAGTTCCGACTCTCGGGGTGGACGGAAATATGGCGCGAATAGGGCACGGAAAAGGTTTTTACGATAGATTTTTTGCAAATTTGCCTTACCGACCTACCTTGATATTCGTTGAAATTTTAGACAATTTTACTAATGAAATCATATCCGAAGATCACGACGTTACTTGTGATTTTTACCTGACCCCGAGCAAAATTTACGTAAAAAGAGGAATCTATGATAGATATTTTAATCGGCTTAGGAGCAGGTGCGGCGGGCGTTGGCGCAGGCTATCTCATCGCTAAAAAAATCAATGACGCAAACTACAATATATTTTTAGAGCAGGCAAAAGCAAAGGCTAAAGCGATAGAATTTGAGGCCGAGCGCACGCTAAAAGACGCTAAAATCCAAGTCCAAGAGGCTGAATTTGAAGCCAAGAAAAAATACGACGACAAAACCGTAAAACTGCAAAAAGAGTACACGCAAAAATTTGAAGAAATCGGTAAAAAAGAGCAAGCCCTGCTAAACGAGCAAGAAATTTTAAACGAGAGTAGGGCGGAGCTAGAAAAATCGCGAAACGAGGCAAAAAGCGTTTACGAGGAAGGAATCGGGCTAAAAGCAAGCTACCAAGCTAAGCTACAAGAGGCGTTAAAAGTGCTCGAACACGCCGCTGGCCTCACGCAAGAAGAGGCGCGCGAAGAAGTGCTAAAAAAAGTAGAGGAAAAAAGCCGTGCCGAGATCGCTCACATCGTGCGAAAACACGAGGAGGAGGCTAAACGCGAAGCTAAAAAGCGCGTGAACTACATCCTGGCGCAGGCTACGTCGCGATTTGCTGGAGAATTTGCCGCAGAACGTTTGATAAACGTCGTAGATATCAAAAACGATGAGCTAAAAGGCCGCATAATCGGCAAAGAAGGCCGCAATATCAAGACCCTGGAAATGGTGCTCGGCGTAGATATCATCATCGACGATATGCCGCACGCTATCACGCTAAGCAGTTTTAACCTCTATAGAAGGGCGATTGCTACGCGCGTGATAGAGCTTTTAGTACAAGACGGCCGAATACAGCCGGCAAGGATAGAGGATCTACACAAAAAAGTGTGTGAAGAATTTGAAGCCTCGATCCTAGAGGAGGGGGAAAATATCGTCATCGATCTGGGTCTTAGCAAAATTCATCCGGAGATAATGAAACTAATCGGCAAGCTAAAATTTAGAGCTAGCTATGGACAAAACGCCCTAGCGCACAGCCTCGAGGTAGCCCATCTTGCTGGCATCATCGCGGCTGAAACGGGCGGAGACGAAAAGCTGGCTAAAAGAGCAGGCTTGCTACATGACATTGGGAAGGCTTTGACGCATGAATTTGAGGGCAGCCACGTCGATTTGGGCGCTGAAATTTGCAAACGCTACAAAGAACACCCCGTCGTCATAAACGCTATCTATGCTCACCACGGACACGAGGAGGCCACTAGCGTAGAAAGCGCCGCCGTTTGCGCTGCGGACGCTCTAAGTGCGGCTCGTCCGGGAGCTCGTAGAGAGGTGTTGGAGAGCTTCCTGAAACGCGTCGAAGAGATAGAAAACATCGCAAAAAGCAAAGAGGGTATCAAGCAGGCATACGCGATAAACGCAGGCCGCGAGATCCGCGTCATCGCAAACGCCAAGCTCATCAACGACGATGAAGCGGTGCTAGTAGCTAAAGAGATCGCCGCCGAGATCGAGAGCAAGGTCCAGTATCCGGGCGAGATCAAAGTAAACGTGATCCGCGAAACCAGAGCCATAGAAATGGCCAAATAGGTCAAATTTAGGTTGAAAATGAGAAAAATTTTACTAGCGATTTTTTGCGTTTTAGCACTCGGCGCCAATGACGAGCTCGTGCTAAACGCCTCAAATTCTTTTACGACGACAATGCGTAAAAACGCAGACGCGCCGGTTAAGGCTTTGCTTCAAAACGCAAAAGCGGTCGTCATTTTTCCGAGCATTACTAAAGTCGGCTTCGTGCTGGGCGGCATGCACGGCAAAGGCGTGATGCTTGTTGGAAACCCGTATGCGCCCAGCGAAATGATGGTCGTGGATATTAGCGGCGGCAGTATCGGGTTGCAAGTAGGCTACGAAAATAGCTCGCTTGTGTTATTTATCCTAAAAGATAGCCTCGTAGCCGATATAAAAGACGCTAAAATCACGATAAACGCCGACGCATCGTTTGCATTTGCCGATACGGGCAAATTTTACGGCAGAGTGAGCGATTTTAGCTTTACGAGCGATATCTACGCATATACGGACAACGACGGGTTTTTTGCGGGGGCGAGCTTTGGCGGAGCGGTGCTAGCTAAAACTAACGACGCGCCTCTAAGGATGGATAGCTATGGATATAACGCGCTAATGGGCGCTATCTCAAAATACTAAAGGCCAAATTTGCAAGAGATGCTAACCTCGCTATCGACCTACGGGTACGTGATAGTGTTTTTATATTCGCTTGGAGGAGGCATGGTTGCTATCATCGCAGCTGGCGTGCTAGCTCATCTAGGCAAGATGGACATAACCGTGAGTATCGTACTGGCGGCGGTCGCTAACGCTATCGGCGATACGCTGCTTTTTTACGTCAGCAGGTATAACCGCGCTGCCGTGATGCCGTATCTGACTAGACATAAACGCAAGCTTGCCTTCTCTCAAATTTTATTCAAGCAGCACGGAAATAAAATAATATTTTTCAAAAAATTTATCTACGGACTAAAGACTCTCATCCCGCTTGCTATCGGGCTTACGAAGTATTCGTTTGCCAAATTTAGCGTCATAAACGTTGTTAGCGCGGTAGCTTGGGCAGTTTTGCTCGGGCTTGGCAGCTTTTGGGCGGGCGAGGCGTTTGAGCGGGCGTGGGATTTTATGGGCGAAAACGGCTGGCTGATGCCGGTTGCGATGTTTTCGCTACTGACTCTCATCTGGGTATATCTACAACAAGCGACGAAAAAGAAAGGAAGGTCGGAATGAAAAAGGTACTGATTGTATTGGTGATTATAGCCGCAGTGGTTTTTGGCGGGCTAAAATTTAACGCAAACAAGGTGGAGGAAAAATATAACGAGGCTTTGAATCTAATCAAAGCAAGCGGTATGGAGGTCAAAAACAGCGTATTTGAGGGTGGTCTGCTAAAATCGCACGCAAACTATGACGTAGTTTTGTCTAAAGGTTACATAAACGAGATCATTTCTCTTGGCGAAGAGTACGGCGCGCCCGAGGATCTGGCGATAAAAATTGACATGAATATATCGCACGGCTTTGACAGTTTGCTAGGTAAATTTGAGGTTGCGGGCGATGCCGAGTTTTTAAACGATCCGTATAAAAATTTTATCAAAGAGATATTTGATACGACTAGACCTATCAAATTTCACGCCGACGGCGCTTCTGTAGGAGATAAAAAATTCGTCTTTGAGCTGGTTGGAGTGCAAAAAGAACAAGACGGCAATAAGCTAAATCTTGCCAAATCGTTTTTAAATTTTGATATAAACGGCGAAAAGAAAATAACCGGAGCTACTTTTGTAAACGACTTTATCGATTTTGCTAGCAAACAAGGCGTCGCTATAAAGATAAAAAATATCGACTACGATGTGAAGTACGAAACTCCGATCGAGCCGAAAATGCTTTCAAAAGCGCTTGTAAATAGCACCTATAAATTTGAACTCGGCGGCATAGACGTGATCTCGGGTGCCGAGGCGCTACAAATCGGAAAGATAACGAGCGACTCCAAGCTAACCGTGCTAAGCGATACTCTAACGCAGGATGATACGAGCACTATAGAAAAAATAAAATATGGAAAATATGAATTTAAAGATTTTTTGATCAAAACGAAATTTTCAAATTTAGATAAAGGCGCGTTTGAAGATATTGTTAACGCAAAGGGAGAACCTGAAGCTCAGCTCGCGGCCATAATGCAAGCACTTGATAAATTTATAAAAAGAGCGCCGAAACTTACATTTGACAATTTAAATTTTAAAAATGTGGCAGGCAAGAGCTATGCCTCAAATTTTGAGATTTCTATCGACCCGGACGGGATAGATAGTCAAAATTTCCTTGATAATATCCCGACTGCTATAAATTTTAGCGGTAAAATTGAGCTTGATACAACGCCAGGCGAGTTTATGTTCGGTAGCGGCGAGGAAAAAGAGGGAATAAATGCAATGCTCGTAAACGGCGGACTATTTAAAGAAAACGGCGGCAAATACGTAACTATCTTTAAGTATAATAAAAGAACGCAAGATTTGATCTTTAACGAAAATTTATCTCTAAAATCTCTTTTTAAATAAAATTAGCATGCTTAGGCAAATTTTTATGTTTGTTTAAGCATGTTTTCTATATACTTCAATTTCCGCTTCACAGAAAGCGAGTTTTTTAAATTAACACTGTTAAACT
>NZ_CALIAV010000075.1 GCF_938045625.1 uncultured Campylobacter sp. | reverse complement strand
AGCGCGAGATCTGGGATATCTGGAGCGAGCTAGCGGGCGAAAATCTGCCGCTGCCGCTAGGAGGCATGGCGGTTCGCCGCAGCCTGCCAATAACGGACGCCATCGAGTGCGAGCGCGTGCTAACTGAAGGCGTGCGCATCGCCACCGCGCATAAGCCCTTTTTATCGCACATGCTGATGGAGCGAAATCTCATCCGCGTAGACGATGCAAAGCTCGAAAAATATCTGAGCCTTTATGCCAACGAAGCCTCGATCGAGCTTTCGGGGGTACAGATAAGAGCGGTGGATAGGCTGTTTGAGCTTGGTTATGAGCGCGGATTTTACCCTACGCCGCTTAGTGCGCAGGAGAATTTTATCCCGCGCGAATATAACGAGATCCGTTTCGCGGACTGCGGTGGGCAAAACCCGATGTAAAGGCGGGCGAGGTTAAAATTTAGCTGAAATTTAAGCCTTGCTTCGGCTGATTTTGCTCGAAATACTACCCCTTCGTTTCGGCTAAATTTCTAGGCGTTAAGGGGTTTGCGCCTCGGCTAAAATTTTACTTCGGCGTAAAAGCAGACGCGTGGTAGAATTTTATATCGCTTTTGTCGTAGCGGTAATGTATCGCCGCTAAGCTGCGCCAATCGACCGCGTGCTGTGGCGCCATTGTCGCAGTGCGATGTTCCGCCTCAAATTTACGGCTACGCGGCGATGAAATTTTATACGCGGAGGTACGCGCAGCTGTATTTTGTACCGCAGAGTGCGAGCTGTGCGTGCGATGTAGCGCGCCGCTGAAAACGTATTGAAAGCGAGCTAAATTTAATCGTAGCAGCAGCGTTAAATTTTAAGATAGCGTTTGCGTTTCGCATCGTGCGGCGCGGCGGTGTATCGCTAAATTTTAAAACGATACGCGGCGAGCATGAAATTTTAAATTTACGAAACCAAAAAATGAAATTTAAAAGGCAAAATTTTGAAAACAAAGCAGATAGATTTTAGCAAATACACCTCCGTGCGCATCGGCGGGAGCTTCGCGGTGCAAATTTTAAAAGACGAGGCCGATTTTGCGGAGTTTGAGAGTATCCGCGAGCGCGCGATTATCGGCGGCGGCAATAATCTGCTCATCTCGCCCGCGCCGCCGCACCTTGCGATGCTAAGCGAGGAGTTCGACCGCATAAGCCTAAGCGGCGATGTCCTTAGTATCGGGGCTGCGACGAAGTCGGGCAAAATTTACAACTTCGCTAAAAAGCAAGGCCTCGGCGGCTTTGAGTTTTTGCGCAACATCCCAGGGCAGCTCGGCGGGCTAATCAAAATGAACGCGGGGCTTGCCGGCGCTAGCATCAGCGATAGCCTGCTTGCCGTGCGCCTAACGCGCAGCTGGGTGGAGCGCGAGCGGATAAGCTTCGGCTACCGAAGAAGCGGGATCAAGGAGCCGATTTTAGGCGCCGAGTTTAAAATTTCACGCGGTTTTGATGTCTCGCTCGCCGCGGATTTCGCCGCCAAACGCGCCAACCAGCCAAAGGGAGCAAGCTTTGGAAGCTGCTTTAAAAACCCGCCGAATGACGCCGCAGGCAGGCTGATCGAAGCGGCGGGATTAAAAGGCCACGCGATCGGCGGAGCGAAATTTAGCGAGCAGCACGCAAATTTCATCATAAATTTCGGCAGCGCGAGCTTTGAGGATGTGATTGCGCTCATAAATTTAGCGCAAAGCCGCGTTTTTGAGGAATTCGGTATCGAACTGGAAACCGAAGTCGTGGTGCTATAAAAAGGAATTCGTATATTTTGCCCCGACTAAACTTGCTCGGTTGTCTATTTCGTCTTTTTGCACTGGATTTTTTTATGCTTTGAAATTTTAAAATACCGATGAAATCGTCAAATTTAAAAGCGCTCGAATAGGGTGCGTCGGCGATACTAGCCGCTGTTTCATCGCTTAAAATAGTCGCTACAAAAATAGCCCGCAAAAGTAATCAATTTTATCCCGTTTATCTCGCCATGAAAAACAGTTGTTGAATTTTGCGCGCCAAACCGACGCGATCGTCTAAATCGGCGTTCCGTAACCGTCTAAGCGGGTAAGCAAATTTAGCTCAGATAGTAACCCGCTAAAGCCGCGACGATGGCGAGAGTAAGCGCGGCCGTTAATTTATATAGCCGCAAAGCTCCGGCGCAGCGACTTTTCATATCGCGGATTTTAGGTGGCTTGCTAGCTAAATTTAGCTCCGCAAGCGCCGCGTCAAATTTACCGCAATCAAGCCTCCCCTCCGCAAAATCTCTAAAAATCAGCGTATCAAAATGCAGCCTAACGTGCAGATAAAACAGAGCCGCAAAAGCCGTCAAAAAGCCCGCAATAACGGCAAAATGTGTAAAAATAGTAAGACAGACGGCTAGCTGAAGTAAATTTAACAAAAAAACAGCCTGTGCGTCGCTAAAAATCTAGCCGTAACCAGCGCCAAGGCTCTATCGTCCGTACTTTGGCGGCATTCCCGCTCCCCGCCTTGCGCCGATTTTTCGTTTTGCTCCGCATTCGTCATTTTCCCTCCTCTTTTTGGGTGTTTGCCTTTGGTTAAATTCCCGTTCATTTTCGCCGAGAATTTTGCAATGCCGCTTGTTTTTTGTCCGCAAATTTTTAAATTTGATCCCTCAAACCGGACTTGATCAAATTTAGCCTGCGCCTATTTCGCGCTTAAATTTGCCGCACTTGCTTTTGCGAATTTAGTTGGTCTTTACTCCGCTTTCGAATTTACGCGGGCTTCTGCGGCTAGCCGCGCTATCCGATCGCGCAGCGAGCTAGCGACTGCGATCTTTTCGCGGCGAGATTTTAGCAAATTTAGCGCCTCGTCAAAGCCTAGTCTCGCGTAAATCACCAGCCAAGCAAGCAGCACCGACGCGCTCCTACCGTAGCCCAGCGCGCAGCACACTAGCACCTTTTTATCGTTTGCTTCGGCGGCTCGTTCGTTTGAGTCCGTGAGAATTTGCCCTGTCTCGGCGATCTTGCTTTCATTTGCCGAGCCGCGCGTTTGCAAATTTACCCGCGGGCTCGCTTGCTCGTGAAATTTAAAATCTCGCCCGTGCGCGTAGCCTGCCTTGGCGCTAAAATTTGATCCTATCTCCGCCGCCCTTTGCTGCAAATTTTCGCCGCCACAAAGAGTCGTTTTTACGAGCTGATCGAGTTCGTCCGCGCCGCGTTTTAGCTCGTCCTCGCTCGGCGTTATCATATCTAGCATAGGTAGGCTCGCATAAATTTGCGCGCCGCCAGGCCGCTCAAACTCGGCCGCACAGTCCAGCACCGCGTCAAATTTGCCCGCCTGCTTAACCGAGCCTAGATACAGCCCGGGTAAAATCTCGTCTGAAAGCCGGCGTCCGCGCAGCCAAAAAAGCGCATTTAACCGCACTACGCAAAGATAGGGGAAAAGTAAAGCTTTAGCCGCGGCGGCGTGACGGCCTTGCCCGTTTTTAGCAAAAACTCCCGCGCCTAAAAACGCATAACCGCAAGCAACCAGCGCGAAACTAAAGCTCGCCCACGATAGCCACAGCATCCACGCGCCCCAAATTTTAGCTCCCAAAATCGCCCCAAAAAGCGTCAAAAACGCAAGCCCTAGATATAGCGCCGCCCATTTGTAGCGAGCGGCCTCCCTAGCCATGGCAAATCTAAGCGGCGCGCCCTCTGGCGGACGAATCAGAAGCACGAGGCATCCCGCAGCCATCCCTGTCGGAATGTCGATAAAATGGTGCTGATACGTGGTCAGTACGCTAAGGCCGATGAGCGCAAACCACGCGACAAGCGCCGCCTTGAGCCAAACCGCGCGCGCCTTGCGAAGGTAAAATGCGCCCACCACGACGCAAAGTATGATGTGTAGCGACGGAGCTTGATTAAACGGGAGGTCAAAGGCGGCGAGGCTTGAGAACAAAAAGCCGCTAAGGCCCGAAACCGCGGGCTTCTCCCACGACATTTGCAGAGGAAAAGCGATAAAAAACAGCGTCGCGATCATCTGCGCGGCTAGCAGCTGCGTAACGTAGCGCGCGAGCTCCCTAGCGTCACGGCAGAGGAAAAATCCAAGAGCGTAGAGTAAATTTAGCGACCAGTACGGCACGATACTCCACGCCCAAAACGGCAGTGCGCGCTCCCACGCGAAATAAATCTCGGGCACGTTCGCGCGAGCGCTCGCGAGGGCGTTTGTAGCGCTGTAGCTAGCGTAAAATATCGCCGCAACGACGACTAGCGCGGCCAGCTGCGATAAAAACGGTTTTGTTTTCATTTTTGCCTTTTTTGCTAATTCTATCAAATTTTAGCGGATTTGCGTTTTTACGGATTTATCGGTCCGAGATCGTTTGCTTGACGCAAATTTGTAAACTTTACGCACCGAGACCCGCATCTTTAAGGTACTAAATTTGAATTAGTCAAATTTATCGTTATGAATTAAACTTTTTGTGCAAGTCAATCTTTTTTGTTAAGGGGGAAGGGGCTTGAATTACGCTCTGCTAGCAGTTGCGAGCGCTAGCGAAGCAAAAGAGCTCCCTTCCCCCTTAACGATCCCCCAACCCCTACGACGTGAGATGATGTAGCGACACTGCTTTGCTGATGCAAAGCGTCGCAAATTTAAATTTAGCATTTTTGCGGTACGGGTCTCGGCAACTCAAATTTACAAAATTTGAGTTCAAATTTAAACGTAAAACGATAAGGCGAAGTATCGCGAGATGATTTTTCGAGTTTTGAAGCAAAATTGAGCGTGCGCTAGGCTATAGCCTGCAGAGCGAAAATTTTGCGAAATCTCGGAAAAGCACTCACGAGACGAGCCGCTAAATTTTAACAGCTAAACTAACGCTAAATATCCCATCCCCATCTATCCACTCTTTTACTTTTTTAAATCCCGCATTTTCCACGAGCTGATCCATCTCGGCTTGGCTACGGCGGCGCATGATCCACGCCGCACCCTGCCTGTGGCTAGATAGAGCGCGCGCGATCATCTCGAGCTGCGGGTGCCACGGCTGGTTGGTGTAGATTAGGTAGCCGCCGCTTTTTACGCTGCTTGAAAAGCCTTGTAGCGCGGTGCGCACGACTGAGTTATCAGGAAAAAGCTCAAACAGTCCCGACACGACGCCTAGCGTATATGCGTCCTGCAGACCATCGTAGCTAGCGGCTTCAAACGCATTTGCCTGCGTAAAGCTCGCGACGTCCTGCAGCCCGCGCTCTTTTATCATTTCACTGCCGGCTTTTACGTTTATGTCGCTGTAGTCGCGTAGCGTTATGCGCTCAAATTTATGCCCCTGCGCGGCGT
>NZ_CALIAV010000074.1 GCF_938045625.1 uncultured Campylobacter sp. | reverse complement strand
TCCTCTCCCAAAGAAAAGAAAACAGATAAATCGCTAAGGAGCTCTTTTGCTTCGGTTTTGCCTCGCCTTGTGCTTGCACTCTCTTTGAGAGCTGCAAAGCAGAGCGCAATTCAAGCCCCTTTCCTCTTAACAAGAAAGATTAAATTTAATGTGCAACGCTAAATTTAGCCAAACCAAATTTAGAGTTTTCGCGGTGTGGGTCTCGGTGCGTCAAATTTATAATTTTAGCGAAATATAGTGTCTAAACTCCAAAATACATTTTAAGAATAGGCCAAATTTGACGGTTACTCCGCCAAAATCGAGCCCGCAAATTTTCCGTCCTTTAAAGGCAAATTTGAATCAGTGGCAAAGCGTCGCGAAGCTAAATCCGCGCGCTTTAAACTCGGCGATATCGCGGCTGGCGACCTCGCCCTTGGTCGTGAGGTAGTCGCCGATGACGACGGCGGAGACGCCGTGATCAAAGATTTCGTATTGACGTTCGCCTAAAATTTTCTCGCGACCGCCTGCTATCATAACGCGAGCGTTAGGCAGTGCGCGGACGGTGTCGTCGATGATCCGTAGGGCTTCGTCCGCTCCCATAGGCGGCCGTTTGACGCGTAGCGCGTCGTTTGGGATAAAGAAATTTATCGGGCTAGAAAACGGATCAAGCTTCGCAAGGCTAGCTTGCAAGCTCGCGCGGTCGGCCTCGCTCTCGCCAAGCCCGTAAATGCCGCCCGTGCAAAGCATTAGCCCCGCTTCTTTGGCGTCGATGTTGGTCTGCCAGCGCTCGTCCCAGCTATGCGTCGAGCAAATTTGCGGGAAAAACTCGCGCGAGGTCTCAAGGTTGTGATTGTAGCTAAACACGCCCGCGCTTTTTAGCTCTTTTAGCTGCGGTAGCGTCGCCATGCCGTTGCAAGCGATCAGCATGAGGTTTGGAACTTCTTTATTTACGGCGCGTGCGAGGCGGGCGATCTCCTCGGTCTTTTTGTCCGTGAGTCTTGCGCCGCTGGTGACGAGGCAAAAGCCCAGCGCGTGGTTTGCCGCCGCGATCTTGGCCTCGGCGACTACTTGCTCGACGCTTTTCATTTTGTATTTTTCGATGCCGGCATTTATACCTGCGCTTTGCGTACAGTATCCACAGTCCTCGGAGCAGTTACCCGAACTGACCGAACAGATGGCGCATAACATAATAGTTTTCATTAGATTATTCCTTTTTTAGCGGCTTGTCTCTCGAGTGCTTTTCCGAGATTTCGCAAAATTTTCGCTCCACAGGCTATATGCCTAGCGTACGCTCAATTTTGCTTCAAAGCTCTAAAAATCATCTCGCGATACTTCGCCTTATCGTTTTTATGTTTAAATTTAAAATTTCTGAGTTGCAATCTATAAGGCGACGTATTTTTGCGTTTAGACGAGGCGGAAATGAGCCGAGCGAGGGCGCATACAAGTAGTATGTAACCGAGCTTCGGCGAAATTTCTAACGAAGTATAAACCAAAAAGACAAGCCGCCGTTATTGCTCCGCGATTTGCACCTTTTTCTTGCACTTCACGCACTCGTGAAACGTCCCCTTTTTTAGCTCTTTTTTGATCATATCGCCGCCGCATTCGTCGCATTTTTCGGCGACTGGCTCGTAGTTTGAGACGAAGTCGCATTTGGGGTAGTTTGCGCAACCGTAAAATTTACCCCTGCGGCTGATGCGCTCGACGATATCGCCGCCGCATTTTGGACACGGCACGTCGATCTTTTTGAGCTCTTTTTTCGGCTTTGCCGCAGCTTCGCCTTCCTGCGTGCCTTGCTCTTCCTTTGCGATATTGCGCGAGTATTTGCATTTTGGGAAATTTCCGCACGCGATAAACTCGCCGTAGCGCCCCTTTCGCAGTAGTAGCTCGCCGCCGCACTCAGGGCACTTTTCGCCGATCGGAGTGGCGACTTTTTGGCTTTTTATGCCCGTTTTGCCAGCTGAAATTTTATCTATAAACGGATGATAAAAATCGCTCAAAAGCTTTTGCCAGTCGGCTTTATCTTCGGCGACGTGATCGAGCTTTTCTTCCATATTTGACGTAAATTCGCTATCTACGATATCGCTAAAATGCTCCTCCAAAACGCCCATCATCGTAAAAGCGATCTCGTTTGGCACGAGCTGTTTTTTTTCGACTTTGACGTAGTCGCGAGAGGTTAGTAGCGAGATGGTCGGCGCGTAGGTGCTAGGGCGCCCTATGCCTAGG
Organism: uncultured Campylobacter sp.; assembly: GCF_938045625.1. Taxonomy (GTDB): domain Bacteria; phylum Campylobacterota; class Campylobacteria; order Campylobacterales; family Campylobacteraceae; genus Campylobacter_A. The sequence goes on along the minus strand of NZ_CALIAV010000074.1, from coordinate 18,358 downwards.
CTTTCTAGCTTTTTAACGAGTCCGGCCTCCGAGTAGCGAGACGGTGGTTCGGTGAAGTGCTGCGAGCTTTTGATGCTTTGCAGGCTCATTTCATCGCCGATTTTTAGGTCGGGCAAAATTTTATCCTTATCCATATCGCCGTAAACGCGGTAAAATCCGTCAAACAGCACCTTGCGGCCGCTTATTTTAAACTCGCCCTTTGCGCCCGCGACGAATACGTTTTGCGTTTGGCTAATGCTAGCGCTCATCTGGCAGGCTAAAAAGCGGTTGTAGATGAGCGTGTAGAGGCGTAGCGCGTCTTTTTCTAGATATTGCGCGGCGATAGCGGGCGTGAAGCTAAGATTTGTCGGGCGGATAGCCTCATGCGCTTCTTGCGCGCCTTTGCTTTTGGTAGCGTAAAATTTAGCCTTCGCCGGCAGGTAGCGCTCGCCATACTCTTTTTCTATCATCTCGCGCGCGGCTGCGACGGCCTCTTTGGCGAGATTTAGGCTGTCCGTTCTCATGTAGGTTATCGCACCCATAAAGCCCTGGTGCGTCTGCACGCCTTCGTATAAATTTTGCGCGATCATCATCGTTTTTTTCGGGCTAAAGCCTAGGCGGTTGCTCGCGCTTTGTTGCAACGTCGAGGTCATAAAAGGCGGTGCGGGCTCGGTTTTGCGCTCTTTGGCTTCGATCTCGCGGACGCTAAATTTATCGCTTTTTAGATTTTCCACGATAAATTTGGCTCTATCGCCGTTTGTTATCGTTAGCTTTTCGATCTTTTGCGCTTCAAATTTAACCAGCTCGGCGTCAAGGTCTTTTTTAAAAACAGCGTCTATACTGTGGTATTCGATCGGTTTAAAGTCGCGAATCTCGCGCTCTCTATCTACGATGATTTTTAGAGCGGCGCTTTGCACGCGTCCGGCGCTTAGTCCCTTTTGTATTTTTAAATTTAACAGTGGCGAGAGCTTGTAGCCTACGATTCGGTCTAGCAGGCGGCGTGCTTGCTGCGCGTTTACGCTATCCATATTTATCGTGCGCGGGTTTTTTAAAGCGGCCTCGATGGCGCTTTTTGTGATCTCGTGAAATACGATACGAGGCAGGCTCTCGGGCTTTTTGCCGATGGCTGCGGCGATGTGGTAGGCGATGGCCTCTCCTTCGCGATCCTCATCGGTTGCGAGGTAGATTTGGTCGGCGTTTTTGGCTAGTTCTTTGATCTCTTTTACGATCGCGGAGTGATCGGCGCTTATTTTGTACTCGGGAGTAAATTTTTCGCCCTCGATCTTGATACCAAATGCGGTTTTTGGTAGATCTCTGATGTGGCCTTTTGATGCGATGACATCGTAGTCGCTTCCGAGGAAATTTTTTATCGTTTTGGCTTTCGCGGGAGATTCCACGATGATTAAGCTTTTCATTAATATAGCCTTTTTAATTTTTTGCGGTAATTGTAGCAAAAAATTTAAACTAATGGCATTAATTTATCGTTTGAATTTAAATTTGACTTGGAAAAGTGGGATAAAATTTGGAGCAAAAAGTCGAGCGGGTAAAACTCGACTTTAAAATTCACTTCTAAAGAGCAGGCGTCAAATTTGGCGCCTACATTAACCATTATTTTTGGAGATGTCTTAACTATTGGTGTTTGGGTTTTTGAAATTTAAGACCGCCGAAGCGGCCTTAAAGTGTTAACTACTGAAGTAGTCTTAAAACGTTTTGCTGAACAGAGTTAGCTTGGCTCATAGCATAACTTCCTGACTGAGCAAGGATGTTAAACTTAGAGAAGTTTGCTGACTCGGCAGCGAAATCAACGTCTCTGATTTGAGATTCGGCTGATTTTACGTTTACTTGAGTAACTGTGATGTTGTTTACGGTTGCAACAAGTTGATTTTGAACAGAACCTAGGTCTGAGCGGATCTGGTCAAGTGTTTTTTGAGCAGACTCAGCGATATCCATAACAGCCATCGCGCCGCGTAGAGTCATAACGCCTGCTGATTGAGCTGATGTCATAGCAGCTTTGCTCATTCTTTGGAAGCCCATAGCAGCGGCTAGATCCGGATCTAGTTGCCCCTTGATATCTCTTAGAGCCACTGACTGCTGGTTGCCGCCTTCGCCGTTACCGTCTTTACTAAACGCCACAGAGAAAGCTCCTGCTGCATTACCGCTTGATACTTTGATATCGCGACCGTCTAGGCGAACTAGGTTTAGGCGTCCTACGAACATAGATGTTCCTCTTTTGCCGCCTAGGCCGGCACTTACTTTGTCGCCTGAGATTTTTATAGCTCTACCGTCGCGGCTAGTTAGTACCATTCTACCTTCTGTGTTTACAGATGCTTCTACGCCTGTTTGGTCTTTAACTTTGTTGATAGCATTTACCAAAGCGCCGTTTTTATCGCCTTCTTTTACCTCTAGGTCGCCGATTTTTACGCCATTGATGACAAGGCTTAGGATCTGACCGCCGCTGATAGCTTTACTAGATACCCACGTAGTATCAAACGTAGCTCTAATGCCGGTTTTATCGGATAGCTTGTTGATATTTTCAGCTAGCGCGCCTACGCCTTTACCTAGACCGGTTGAGATTGTAGCCGCAGCTACTTTTACGTTATTTACGCCGTCTACGTTTAGGAAAGTAAGGCTAACTTTGCCTGCAAATGTCAATAGCTTAGAGCTCTCAAATCTTGTTAGACCGATCTTATCTGACGTAGTAGCGCCGATAGAAGCTTTAACTGTTTGGTTTGAGTAAGCGCCGATTTGGAACTCTTTGTTAGAGAATGTTCCGTTTAGTAACTGCTGGCCGTTGAAAGACGTAGAGTTACCGATGTTGTCTAGCTCTTCCATTAGGCGAACGATGTCGGCTTGTAGCGCTTGACGAGAGTCGCTTGTTTGACCGTCTTGAGCTGATTGAGTAGCTTTTACTTTGATAGTATCAAGGATTTTTAGCTGCTCGTCCATAGCCTTATCCGCTACTTGGATGATACCGATAGCGTCGTTACCGTTTGCGATAGCTTGACCAAGCGCGCTAGCTTGAGAGCGAAGGCTATCAGCGATAGCAAGACCAGAGGCGTCATCTGCTGCAGTTTGGATTCTCAAACCTGAGCTAAGTTTACCCAAAGAAAGAGAAAGGTTGCGGTTGTTACCGACTGCGTTTGCGTGTGTGTTTAGAGCGTTGATGTTCGTGTTAATACGAAAACTCATTGTAAATCCTTTTAAAGTTTAATTACGACTTCTTGTCGTTCAAAAACTATATCGGACGAAATCAAAAAAACTTTAGGGGTAGAGGTAAAATTTTTTTGATTTTTTCAAATTTGATTGAGAAGGACGAATTTTAGGGCTTTACGGCCGGTGCAAATTTGATTATTTTAAATTTGATGCGGCGAAATTTAGATTTTTGCCGTCAAATTTACGTGCGGCGGATTAAATTTGAGCGCAAATTTGGTCCATCGTTAAATTTGAGTCGTTCGGCAAAATTTGAAAGAGGGAGAAATTTGAGAGTTTAAAAAGGATAAACCCCGAAAAGTCGGGGTTTATCGCGGAGATTAGAGGGTTAGCTGTAGGTTTGTACCCGCATCGGCAAGCGTAGCATTGGCTAGGTCTACTATACCGGTTAGTTTTACTACATAGTCGTTAGCGGTTAGGCCGGCGTTAGATACTGTGCCGCCGGAAACAGTAGCGTCCGATCTTACTAGATAGGTGTCCGTCGCATTGCTATCAGGATCGGTGTAGGTAAAGTAAGCTAGTTTGTTGCTTGCAGCCGTTGCGACGTCTAGGGCTCTAGATAGGTTGTTTGCAAAGTCTAGCGATTTTGTTGAATCGTATCTTGCGATATTTTGATCAATGGTTCCCGTTAAATTTGCGCCTATTTTAAGTTTGTCGCCTTTAGAGAAATCTTTAATAGTAGCCGTTTTTGATGCAGGGAATGCTGCGTTGTCGCCTACGGTTCCTAATACAAACGTATCGTCGCCCGCTCCGCCCGTTACGGTTACGCTTGATTTGCTACCGAAGGTTATCGTATCGTCTCCCGCTCCGCCTTTGATTACCGACTTTTCATCAAGGTGATCGCTAGCGTCAAATGTAAATTTTCCTTTAAGAGTGCTTGCATCTACGGTTTTTACCTTTTTGAAATTGGCGTCTAGAGTTAGTATTGTTGAGTTTGCATCGCCTTTTACTACTATGTTAGCTAGAGTGCCTTTGTCGGCGCTAGCTTTTAGTTCGATTGTGTTTACGGCTGCGGCTGTTTTTGCGTTGTCTAAATTTGACGCTATGTCTATGTTCTCTATGTCGTCTACTACGAATTTGCCCGTTAGACCTGCAGCGGTGCCTTTTGGATTTAATACAAAATTTACCTTATCGGCAGTGCCCGTGGCAGCGTCTTTGACTCCTACGACAAGATCGTTTGATTGAGTGATCGTGTCTATAGTTATAGTGGAGTCGTTTAGAAGTTTTTGAAGCTTACCTCCAGCGTTTACGCCTTGAACTAGAGTGACGTTATTAAACGCTCCCCATTTAGACATATCTACGTCATCGGCTAGCGCATTTGATATTTGCAATCCTTCAAAATTGGTAAGCGTTACATTATCGCCCGCGCCATTTTTAGCTATACCTGAAGTTACCGATACTAGGTCCGTTCCGGCTCCGCCGTCGATAGTTTGTTTATTTGTTGTTGCCGTTAGTTCTACTACGTCGTTTCCGCTACCTAGTTTTACGGTCGAGTTAGCTACGTTACTGACGGTTAATTTTTCAAAATTTCCGGTAAATGCGCTTGCGTCAATGTTTGCAAGTTTTGTTTGTGCGCTAAAATTAGCGGTTAAATTTTTAGCGTCGCCGTCGATGACTGCTTTTACTAGCTTATCAGTCGCGCCGCCGTAGGTAAAGAATGCTTTTTTATCGGCTTTTGCGTGTAGGGTTAGATTTGTTGCGTTAGCTGCTGCTAGGGCTGCCGTTAATTCAGCGTCGGTGCTACCTTCTTTAAATTTATAGTTCATACTAAAATCAACGTTTTCTACATCGGTAGAGATATTAAACGTAGCAAAATCAACATCGGTTACGCTTATTTTAGTAGCTTTAGCTACGGCTGTAGCGGCTGTTAGCTTTAGGCTAGATAGAGTTACCTCTGTAGCTTCGGCTAGTGGGCTTGTTATTGTCAGCGTATTGGCTTTATCGTTTAGATTTACGGTTACCTTGGTAGCTTTTGAGGCATCTGCTATAGTTGTGTTGCCTTTGGCTTTTATGACGACTTCTTGGGCTTTGGCTGCCGTTAGGTTTGCGCCTGCGCCTGCGTCGATAGATACCTTGCCTTCTAGTTTAGCTGCATTTACGGTTACTGCACCAGCTGACGATTTTGCTATCACTTCTTTTGTCGCTTCCGTTGCAGTTAAGTTAAGTGCTCCGGTAGTATCTATAGCGACTACTTCTTTAGTATCGGTAGTCGTAGTTACTGCACCGGCTGTTTGAATGCTTAGGTTATCTAGGCCCTTGTCTAAAGGAAATGTGGTTGTAGTAAATGCGACCTCTGATTTGATGTTTAAATTTTCGATATTAGTCACGCCTCTCATGGCGACATCTATATCGTCCATAGTAAAGGTGGTGGCCGCGCCGTTTTTTAGTATAGTTAGATTTAATGTATCTTTACCGCCTCTAGCATCAAGAGTATCCAGAGATGATAGAGTAGATGTCTTATCGCCGTTGCCTACGTAGTAGATACCGTTAAACGTATCGTCGCCTTCGGTGCCTAGGAAATTATCTAGACCGGTAGTGAAAGTCTTGCTTCCGGCTGCGGCTTCTGCGGCTAGTTGATCTATTTTAGCTTTTTGCGCGTCTAGGTTGGTGCTGTTTGTGGTCTCGATAATCTGTTGGAACGGAGCATAGTTAAAGTTGCCCGATCCGTCGCTTTCTATGTCGGTTATCTTTTCAGCCATATATGCCGCGATAGCGGTTTTGTTTGCAAATACCGCCGCTGCCGTAGGGTCTGCCGCGATAGCCTCAGGCGATCTTGCTACTTGGAAAAGAGTGACTAGAGTCTCGCCTCTTGAGTGTCCTAGCTCTAGGTGGCGTACCCAGGCATTTATGCCGTCTGGATCTTGAGAGTAGTCTTTGCCTAGGATATTTTTATAGATATTTTCTACATATCCCCTGTTTGTATCTATTCTGCCGTTAAAATATGCTGCGATAGCAGGGCTTTGTAGCATAGCGTCTGCCGTTTGAGCTTGATCTCTAAAAACGCCTGCCGAAACCCATGCGTTTAAACCCGCGCCTTCGGGTGCTCTGTTAAATAATGCCACATAAAGTTGGGCTACTTGTGCTTTTGTTACTGCCATAAAAGGCCTCCTTTGGGTAAATTGGGATTTTGTTTAATTCCGTGGCGATTATAGCATTAAATTCCTGATTGTCGATAAATCGTAGATAAAAATAATGAAAATTCGGGCGGCAGAACCGCACTGTGTCGGCCTGCCGCTGATGAAGGATAAAAATGAATTTAGGCGAAATTATAAAACGATATTGTGATCGCTATCTACTCTCGCGCCGCTTAGATCTACCGTGCCGGCTAGCTTGGTCACGTAGTCGTCCTGTCCCACGCCTTGTACCCCGTCGGACGTAACGATGTAGGTGTTTGACTGATAGGTGAAATACGCACTCTTTGACGCGTGCTGGGCGGCCGCTTTTTCGGCTTCGCGTAAGTTGTTGGCAAAGTCTAGCGATGCGTCCGAGTCGTATTTGGCGATAGAATTCGCCTCCGCGGCGGCGCCTCCCGTGTATAGCTTGTCGCCCCTGCTAAAGTCGGTGATAGAGCTTAGCTTATCCGTGCCAAAAGGCGAATTTGCCTCCGCTCCTAGCTTGCCGACCTTAAAGACGTCGTTGCCCGCTCCGCCCGTTATTTTAAGACCCGCCACCGAGCCGAAGCTTAGCGTATCGTCGCCGCTACCGCCTTTTACGACGCCGCCTCTTTCGACGTGGTTTCCCGCGTCAAAGGTAAATTTGCCCGTTAGCGAGCTTGCGTCAACGCCTTTTATTTTCACGATATTCGTGCCTAGTTTTAGCTCGGTATTGCCGTCGCCGCTCACGTAGACGCCCGATAGCGCGCATTTAGTCGCGTCGCTAGCGTTTAGGTTTATTACGTTTTTGGCTGCGGCGGTTTTTGCCGTATCGGCGCTTGAGACTATTCGGACGTTTTCTATGCCGTCTATGACGAAATTTCCGGTATTGTCCAGTCCTGCCGTATTTGCTTTAGGATTTATCTTTAAGATTAGCGTATCGTCCGCGCCGCTCGCCGCGTCTTTGATATTTACGGCTATATCGTTTGCGATCGCGACGTTTTCGACGACTATCGTAGAGTTATTTGCTAGATTATCTATCTTTGCTCCCGCTCCCGCTCCGCCGGCTAGCGTTACGGAGCCCAAATTTGCCCATTTAGTCATATCTACGGCTCCGCTTAGGGCATCGGTTATCTTTAAATTTTCAAAATTTAAAAGAGAAAGCATATTTGTCGCCACGGTAGCTACGGCAGAGGTTACGACCATGGTGTCTTCGCCCGCGCCGCCGTCGATACTATGGACATTTGCCGCGCTATCTATCTCTACGAAATCGTCCCCGCCGCCTAGTTTTGCGGTGGCGTTTTGGACGTTTTTGAGTTTTAGGTTTGAGAAATTACCCTCGTAAGCGCTAGAGTCGAAATTTGTAAGATTTGTTTGAGCCGACAAGTCCATAGCAAATTCTCTCATGCCGCCGTCCACCGTAACCTTGGTTAGCGACGCGATATTGCCCAGGTCTAGCTGGCCTTTTTTGCCCGCTTTAGCGTGTAAATTTAGCGTTTTTACTTTATCGGCCGCGCTTGAAGATAGTTTTGCTAGGCCTTCGTCCGCGTAAGACATCGTAAAATCCACGTCCCGTTCGTCGGTTCGGATGGAGTTGGCGCCAAAATCGACGTCCGTCACGCTGATCTTTTTGGCGCCGTATGCGATGAGTACGTTATTTCCGGAGGTATCGTTTATCTTTAAATTTGCAAGCGTCAAATCGGCGGCCTGGGTCGAGAAGTTTTTAAGAGCGTTGGTTTTGTTTTTCAGATCGATATTTACGGTCTTTGCGCTCGTTGCGACTTCGGTTTCGCCGTTGGCTTTCAAATTTAACGTCTGTGCGGCGGTTGCGGCGATATTTGCCTTGCCTTCGCTATTTACGTTTACGGTTTTAGCGTCCTGCGCGATCAAAGTTACGTCTGATTTTGCCGAGATATCGATGATTTGCGCATTTTTAGCGTTTAGCGAAATTTTGCCGGTCGTATTTACGGAGACTTTGTTCGTCGCGTCGGTCTCGGATATGCTCACGTCGCCTATGGTAGAGATGTTTAAATTTTCCAACCCGAAGTTAAATTTGACTCCGGCGGCGTCAAACTGGGTCTCTGAGATCAAATTTAGATTTTCGACGTTGCTTACGCCTTTAAAGATATTATGAAGCTCGGTCGTAGTCAAATTTTGCGGAGCGTCGTTTTTAAACACGGTCAAATTTAACGTGTCTTTGCCCGCGCCGCCGTCGATTTTATCAAGCGGCGACAAAGTAGACTTTTGCGTGCCATTGCCTGCGTAGTAAACGCCGTTAAATACGTCGTTGCCCGCGGTGCCTGCTATGTTGTCCAGGCCGTCGGTTAGGCTCTTTTCGACGCCTTTGCTGGCTAGCTCGTCTATTTTGGCTTTTTGCGCTTCTAAATTTGACTCGTTCGTCGTCCTGATAATCTCCTGAAACGGCGCGTAGTCGAAATTTCCGCTGCCGTCTTTACCGATATCGCCTATTTTTTCCGCCATATAGGCCGCGACTGCGGATTTGTTTTCGAAAATTTTAGCAGCCCTAGGATCGGCTGCCTTTGCCTCCGCCGATGCCGCCACCTCGAAAAGCTTCGTTAGCGTCTCGCCTCTGGTATGGCCGGCTTGTAGATGCCTTACCCACGCATCTATGCCTGCCGGATCTTGCGAGTAGTCCTTGCCGAGGATGTTTTTATAGATATTTTCGATATAGCCTTTATCGCTATCTATACTGCCGTTAAAATACGACTGTACGGCCGGCGCTTTGAGCATATTGTCGGCTATTTGCGCTTGGGTTTTAGCGGCTCCGGCGCTTACCCACGCGTTTAATCCGGCTCCTTCCGGCGCTCTGTTAAACAATGCCACATAAAGCTGGGCGACTTGTGCTTGCGTTACTGCCATATTGGCTCCTTAGAAGTGAATTTTAGTACTACGTACTAATAGTAGCAAACGACAAACATCGTATATTACGATATCTAGGCTAAAGAATCATAATATACAATAAGCGTTTACCGCGGAATTATAAGCAATAACTATTCCATAGAATTTGTAGCTTAAAAAATAAAATTAGTTACTCTGGCACTTTTTAATATTTATTTAAGCATAAAAGGATTACAATCACATTCTTGATGTTTTAGTTACTGGTTAAGGTAAATTTTGGGTAGAGCGGTTAGAGAAATAAAATCAGAAATGGTTTTGATAAAACAAAAGGGCAACTTTTTTGCCGATCAAAGCGAAAAAGATCTTTATGTTGAAATTTTAAGTTCACTAACCCAAAAATACGATATGGAAATTTTAGGCTACATTTTGGAGTCTAATTCCATATCGCTATTTTTGAAATCCTTAAATATACCTAAGATCATGCAAGAGCTAAATAGCACCTTTATAAGAAATAGGAATAAAGCGCGGGGTTATATCCAAGAAAGCGACATCAAAAGATACGAAATCCGAGACGTTTTTATAAACGAATTTGAGGATGTTTTGGCATTTTTGCAGCAAAACGGCGGATATACCTTCAGAAGCATCGACAAAAACTTAAGTTTAGCAAAAAAAATAGAGATTCAAAATTTTAAAAAAAGGACTGAAATGAAAATAGTTGCTTTAAATTCAGAAGTACATAACGGAGTGTCTTATCACCAAGATGCGTTACCAAATTTCCCGTTTGCGGAGATAGTGGCGAGTGAGGCGTTTTTCTGCGAGAAAGATCTACCTATAGTTTTCACGAACGACGTAGTGCCTAAACTGCTAGTACTACTAGGTAGAAATGAAAATTTAATAATAGATAAAAACTACAAAGGCTACGTACCTGCGATCTTGCAAAACTATCCTTTTACTCTGGCTAAAGTCGAGGATAAAAATATCCTTTGTATAGACGAGGATGCGCCTCAGCTAAAAGGTAAAGGCGAAAAATTATTCAAGAAAAACGAAGAGCCGAGCGAATTTTTGCAAAACACCATAAACGCTATGCAAAACTACAATGCCCAGCTAGAAGCTACGCAAAAAGCGTTAGAAGAGATCAAAAAGGCTGGAATTTTGATAAACAAAGAGCTTACAGTATCCGATAATGACAAGAAAATCACCTTAATCAAAGGCTTTTCTGTCGTGAGCAGAAAAAAGCTAAACGAGCTTGACGACGCTACTTTGGCCGATTTTGTTAGAAAGGGTTATGTTAGCCTAATAGATGCGCACATTAGAAGCTTAACGAATTTGGAAAATTTGGCAGGTAGAATTTTAGAAAACGAAAGTAAAAAAGAAAATGAAAGTAAATGAACTAAAGGAGAGTATTAAAAAATCCAAACACGCTATGATATATGCTGGAATTTTCAGCATGTTCATAAACGTTTTGATGCTAACTTCTCCTCTATATATGTTACAACTTTACGGTAGGGTCGTAACGTCAAGAAGCCTTGATACGTTATTTTTCCTTACGCTGATAGTTATATTTTTATATCTATGTATGATGTTTTTCGAAATTTTACGTTCGAGAATTTTGGTAGTTTTTTCAAACCAGATAGATTTAAGGCTGTCTGAGAGAGTGTATGACGCGATCTTTAAACTCTCGGCCAGACAGCCTGGCAGGGTATCTTCTCAGCCGATGAGAGATCTAAATACCATAAAACAATATCTCAGCACCAACGGCGTGTTTGCATTTCTTGACGCGCCGTGGCTACCTTTTTATATATTGATACTGTTTTTCTTCCACCCGTATTTTGGATATTTTAGTATCGCGGCTGCGATCGTTTTGTTTATTTTGGCTCTTTTAAACGAAGGTGCGACTAAAGACGGACTAAAAAGGTCAAATGACGCTTTTGGCGCCGAAACCCGCTTTGTCGATCTAAATTTGAGAAATTCCGAAGTCATCCAAGCTATGGGCATGAATGGAAATTTAAAGAAAATTTGGCACAAAAAGCATAATGAATTTCTAGAAGCTCACTCCGAGTCTAGCGTAAAAGCTGGAATGTACGCAAATATCAGTAAGGTATTTCGCGTCGTTTCACAGTCGCTAATGCTTGGTCTTGGCGCGTATCTGGTCGTCTTGCAGGAGGTAAATCCGGGCATGATGATCGCGGGCTCTATTATCATGGGTCGCGCACTAGCTCCGCTTGATATATTAATCTCAAGCTGGAAAAGCTATAAGAACACCAAAGAGAGCTATGCTAGACTTTCGCAGTTTTTAGAGGATTTCCCTGCCGACAACGAAAAACTTAAGCTCCCGGATCCAAAAGGCGATATTTTCCTAGAAACTATAAGCCTAGTACCGCCTCATGGCAAAGCGCCTACTTTGATGGGCATAAATTTCGAGCTTAAAAGCGGAGATATGTGCGCGATTATCGGTCCGAGCGCCGCAGGTAAAAGCTCACTAGCTAGAGCGATGCTGGGAGTATGGCCGGTATTTCACGGCGTAGTGCGCGTGGACGGAGCCGATATTACTCAGTACAACAGCGACCATTTGGGTCAGTTTGTGGGGTATTTGCCGCAAGACGTCGAGCTTTTCGAAGGAAATATTGCGGAAAATATCGCGAGATTCGGCGAACTGGATAGCGAGGCGATCGTGCGGGCTGCAAAGCTAGCTAACGTTCATGATATGATATTAAATTTGCCGGACGGATATGAAACTAAAATAGGCATAGGCGGAGCCAGCCTAAGCGGCGGTCAACGTCAAAGAGTCGCTCTTGCCAGAGCGCTTTATAAGGAGCCTAAAATAATCGTACTGGACGAACCTAACGCTAGTCTAGACGAAGAGGGCGAAAGAGCGCTATTTGCCACACTTGCGTCCATGAAGGGCAAGGCGACTATAGTACTAATAACGCACAAACTAAATATCTTAAATTTGGTTGATAAAATCGCCGTTTTAAATGCGGGAAGATTGATGTACTTTGGCGCCAGAGATGCGGTATTGGCTGAGCTCGGCAAGGCAAATGCGCAACAACCGCAGGTTGCAGAACAACAAAAAAGGCGTAGTATAAGCCTAGAAGATGCGGAGGGCTAAGATGATACTTAAAAGTGAAAAAGGCACCGTAAATTTTGGGTTGTTCGTTATATTTTTGCTAGTCGGAGTTTTTGGAATTTGGCTCGGTATGGCGCCCCTTAATAGCGCCGCCGTTGCTACTGGTAAAATAGGCGTAGTTAGTAACAAAAAAATCATCCAACACCTTGAGGGTGGCGTCGTAGATAAAATTTTCGTTAAAGACGGAGATATGGTCAAAGAGGGCGATCCGCTCGTCGAGATCAAAAACGTCGCTTTGCAAAGCGAGATGAGCGTAGTTAGAGCAGAATTTTTAAGAACCAGCGTCATAGTTTCTAGATTGGAAGCCCAAAAAGACGATGCGACGGAAGTCAAATTTAGCGACGAAATAAAGCAAATCGAAGGCTATAAAGAGGCTATAGACGGGCAGTTGAGTATATTTAATGCGCAAAAAAAGCTTTTGGATGAAGAAAAATCTATCCTAAAGCAACGAATAAAACAGCTTGAAAATCAAATCAAAGGCGCAAATGCGATAGTAAGCGCCAAACAAGACCGCATAAAGTCTTTGAACGAAGAGATTAAGGAGTGGGAAAGGCTATTTAAGGAACAGTTGGCAGACAAAGTCAGGCTACGCGACCTAAATAGAGAAAAAACGGCGGTCGAGGGTGAAATAGCTGCGGGCAAGGCCGAGATAGCAAGACTAAACGTCCAAGTTACCGAGACGCAAGCTCAAATTATATTAAGAGATAGAACGTTTAAAGAGGATGTATTAAAAAAGCTTGAAGACGCTAAAACTCGTCTTGTGGATCTGCAACAGCGTTATAATGCTTTAAAAGATCAATCCGAGCGTACTATCGTAAAATCTCCGGTAGAGGGTAGCGTCGTAGAGCTAGCCTTCCATACTATCGGAGGCGTAATAAGGCCCGGCGAGAGAATAATGAGTATAGTGCCGAACGAGACCGACTATGTCGTAGAGGCTAGACTAAACGTAGTAGATATTGATACGGTGCATGTGGGACAGCTTGCCGATATTAGATTTAGCGCATTTCAGCACAGGCCGAGCTTCGTTATGGAAGGTAAAGTAACGTACGTATCGGCCGATAGTATTCAGGATAATGCAGGTCACTCGTTTTACGATATTAAAGCCGAGCTTACCGAAGAGGGCATGAAAGAGTTTAAAAGAAACGACTTTTTTATAGTTCCGGGAATGCCGGTCGAAGTAATGATCAAAACCGGCGATAGGACGATGCTTGAATATGTCTTAAAGCCGTTTATAGATATGTTTAAAAGGGCATTTAATGAAGACTAAAATTTTACTTTCGGCCTTGTTGGCATCAAATTTAGCTTTTGCTCAAAGCGTTAGCCTCTCACAGGCATACGAAATGGCGCTCGAAAATAATAATGAGCTTAAAATGACCATGTATAATAGTATGGCCTCTCAAGAGAGGCTATCACAAGCTACAGCCATGTTTTTGCCGACTATTAACGCCGAAGCTGCATATGTCGGCGAAAAATACGACAGAATGGATAGGCGAAGAGTATCAAAAATAAACGAAAGCTATAAAAAAGTAGGCGTTAGCCTTAGTCAGAGCGTATTTAGGCCGGCAATCTGGTATCAAAGAAATCAAGAAGAGATCAGGGTGCGCGGCAACGAGCTGATGTATGAAAATACCAAACAAGAACTGGCAAAAAGGGTCGTAGAAGCGTATTTTAACTACACCTTCGCATCCGAGACGCTAGCTCTTGCTCAAAGCTACGAAGAAGCCAACCGCGCCAAATATAACCAAATGCAGAAGTCTTTGGAATTCGGGTTGGTAAATAAAATGGATATGCTCGAATCTAAAGTTAGATTAGACGAGGCGTTGCTGGGCGTAAATAAAGCTAAGCTAAATATCGAAGTAGCAAAGCTAGAGCTAGTAAAGCTAGTCGGGCAAGAGATCGAGGTGAAGGATAGCTTTTCAAACATCGATACCGAATTTTTCAAAAAAGTAAATTTGTCGAATTTTAGCGACGTAGCAAGAAATTTTAAATTTCAAGATAGCGTTTTGGCTGTCGAAATCTCAGAACAAGAATACAAAAAGAGAAAAAGCGAGCATCTCCCTACGCTTGATTTTAGTATCAGCTATGCAAATTTGTATTACATAGACAATAACTATTCGGGCGACAGAAGAAGAAAGCTGGATACTATGTTGCGATTTACTCTGCCTTTATATACGGGCGGTGCGACCAGCTCAAGAGTAGAGGAGGGTAAACTACTAAGACTAGCTAGCATCGAACAACAAAAAGATATTCAAAAAGAGATAGAGATCAGCCAAAAAAGAGCGATAAATAACTATCTTAATTATATCGACGAATGCGAGTTAATGAAGCGCTCTTTGGAAAATGCGGAGCTTTATGTAAAATCAATAGAAAGAGGCTACGAAGAGGGCTTGAAAGATGCGGTAAATTTGTTTGACGCTCGCGCTAGAGTTTTTAAAACCAGAAACGAAGCGCTAACGGCATCTTATAATTTGGTTCTCGCATATTTGGAAATCCAGTGGCTTAATTCTAATATATCGGTTGATATGATGCGGGACTTGCAAAGAGCGTTTAAGTAAAATTTATTTTTTAAATTTTTACGTTTTAAGTGATTTTTTATGCTATAATTAGCAACAGTATTCTGTAAAGATACCCAAAAACTCAAGAAACACACTAAAAAGGAGTCCTTAATGGCAGTAACACAAGCACAAGTTGCACAGCTTTACGTAGCGTTATTTAATCGTGCCCCTGAAGGCGCGGGCTTTAACGCATGGGTAAGCGCAGGAGCAACTAAAACTCAAGCACAGATAGCTAACGATATGCTAAAATCGGATGCGGCTATAGCGTATTACGGCGGTAGCATAGATCAAGATAGAGACTTTGTAGAGATGGTCTACAAGAACATCTTGGGCAAAGATTATTCTCAAGACCCTGACGGCATTAATGCCTGGGTAAAACACCTTCAACTTGGAAACTCAAGAGGCGATATGCTCGTAAAGCTTTTTGACGTTGCTACTTCTACAATAGCCAAAGCAGCGGATCCTGTAGCGGCAAAAGTATTTGAGAATAAGACCGAAATTTCTAAATATATGGCGGAGAAAATTTCAAATATTAGTCAAAACGGTACAGGCGATTACAACTATACGCCATTCCAAGAGATAATTAGAACTACAAATTCTACAAATTTGGCTGAGCAAAAAGTCAAGGTGGACGAGTTGGCAAATGCTGATTTCCATACGCTTACTACTTCAGCGGATATTGTTAATGGTACGGCTAAAACTGATGTCATAAAAGCTGTAGCAAGCTCTGTATTTTCCGAAAATACTCTTAATCCTGAGGACAAAATTGACGGTGGCACAGGAAACGACACTCTAAGCGTTACTATGAATACAAATTTTAATGGGTTTACTACTGGTGAGCTAAAAAATGTAGAAAATTTAAACCTAATAAACAATGGCGGAGCGCTTAAGGAGTTTAACGCTAACGGTGTTACTGGCCTTAAGAGTGCCAAACTTGACGGAAGTAATGCAGTCAGAGTTATTAACTTGGCTAATATTATTGACTTTAGCGTAGCTGACCTTAGAAATGACTACATAACGCTAACATATCAGTCTGGTACCGTATCTGGCAACACTGATGAGCAAAATTTAACTCTTGATAACGTAGGTGCAAGTACTCCTATCGGTATGCTGTCAAATTCTATTTCCACTACATTTAGCGGCATAGAGACTTTAAATATCAAGACTCAAGGTAGAGCAAGTTATATTAAAGATGTAAATACTGAAAACGTTAAGGTTTCTGGTGACGCAAGTTTGGATATTGCCGTTGCCGCAAATACTAAAAGTTTTGATGCTTCTGAATTGAAAGCCAAGTTGCTTGCTGATTTGGTTAAATCAAAATCAGTGTTGGAAAATATAAAAGGCGGTAGCGCTGACGATATCATAAAAGCAGATATTGATGCAAGCACCATTGGTGTTTTGCGTGTTGACGGCGGAAAAGGCTACGATACTTTAGAATTTGATAACTTAACTGGTGGTCTTGATACCGCAAGAAAGCTTGTCACGACTTCTGTTGAGCATTTGATATTTAAAAATGCTACAGTTGCCAATCCTAGCCATCCTGCCGTTGTTGATTTGGAAAAGTCGCCGGATGTAGTTAGACTGACTATAGGTCTAAAAGATACTCAAGCTCCTAATACAAAAGTAAATATTATAAATTCTAAGGTGGATACTTTAGACTATATAACAAACACTAAAAGTGGTAACCTCATTACAATAGATTCTACTGCTCTAAAAACTATCAATTATGTTAATGACAACCCTTATGATACGCAACTGGGAAGCATTAATGCCGCAGAAGCCACAAGCCTTAATGTTAACTTGAAAGGTATTATGTCAGGAAACGCAAAAGTTACTGCCAATAAAGCTACGTCTATAAATCTTAATATAGACTCTTTGGATGTCGTTTCTAAAGGCCTTAGCTTTGAGGCTGAAAAAGCAACTACTATGAAAATTGTGAGTGTTCAAAAAGACAGCGTATTTAAAGCTAACGATAATAACATGAAAGCGTTGCAAAATCTTGATATTACTACGGCTGGTAGATTTGATTTCACAACAGGCGACCCCGAAAAACTTGAGTCGCTTTCTACTATTAATCTAAAAGGAACGTCCGAAAAATCATCAGCTACCGTAGTTGCTGGCACTGCTTTATCTATCCAGGATATAAACTTGACGGCAGATCATTTGCAGGCTACTATGGAAAAACAAGGATACCAATCTCTAAACGCTACTTTAAATACGCAAGGTACAATTAATGCGTTTTTAAACAACAACACCCAAGGCGAAGTAAAATTTGATATCGAGCATGCGGGATCTGTAAATATTGTTAACAATAGCGTTAATATTCAAAAATTTATATTAGTCGGCGGTGGAAATATTGAAACTTTCGTAAAAGATAGTTTTGTTATCAAGGGTGGCACTGCGCATCAAACGGTGCTTGGCAATATCTATGCAGATAAAATGAATGTAGATTTTGGCCAAACTCTTGGACTAACTGATTTGCAGGGGATTTTAGCTGCAAACGATATTACCCTTAAAATTTCACAAATAACAGGAGCAAATGGCAATATACAAGTTGCAATGGCCGGCGCTAGAAATTTTAAAGCGGATATAGAAGGTTCCGTAAAAGGCGATAAGCTTGACATCTCCTACAGCAGCCACGCTACTCTGAATACTGTTGAAAACATTAAAGTTTCGGGCGATTTGGGTGCAGGCTATGATATTTATAGTTTAAATACTGCAAATACTACCAATACGGTAAGGACTATCGACTTAAGCGGACTTAAAAATGTTGAAAAAGGTACCATAACCTTAGATAACTCCAATACAAATTTATTATCGCTAAAAGCCACTGGCGGGGACGATAAGGTTACGCTTATTGACAATATGCTTACCAACAACGTTGCAAACAATGTTGATATTGACCTTGGCGCAGGCGACGACGAGATTATCACAAAAACTCTAGTTGCTAATAAAACCGTTACTATAAACGGCGGTGCGGGAAATGATTTGTTTGATGTTAGGGCCTCCAAGACCGATGTGGATGCTAGCAAATATATTGTCGTAGGTGATGCTTCTGGCGGCGATAAGATCAAATTTAATGCCCTAGATCAATCTTCTGGCTTTGAGAGAGTGGAGGATAGCGTAGTAAAAGATGCTACAACGCTTAAAGAAGCGATTAATCTTGCAATAGCAAGCAACCAATCCGCTTCTCCAATTTTGAATAAAGTATTCTATTTTACATATGCTGGAGATACGTATGTCGTTCATAACGCAACATCAACTGCCGTAGGCACGCCAGACACTCTAACCGCTGCCGATACGGTTGTTAAACTAGCTGGTGTACGATCAGATGACCTTATTCTTACTGCAGACTATACGGAAGGCACATTGAATATCAACTAATCCTATCTTTTCCTCGATGTCACGGTTGGGGAAAAGTCTGCATGATCCTTTTTATTTGAATTTAATTCAAAGTTATTCACATTTTAAAATTTGGTCAAAAACATTTTTTGACCAAATTTTAATTTAATAGTAAGTCTATTTTCTTTAAAATT
>NZ_CALIAV010000073.1 GCF_938045625.1 uncultured Campylobacter sp. | reverse complement strand
AATTTTAAATTATTTTAAAGATAAAGATATCCCAATCATAAACAAAACAGGTTTTATACCTCAATGTCAAAATATGGGGTTATTTACCGATAAAAATGAGGTCTGGAGCGACGATCCAAACGACACGGAAATACCAAAAGACGACTGGAAGCGCAAGATGAGGCGGTTTTTTAGTTTGGAGTAAATTAGGCTTGAGTTTTTTGTCAAATTTGCATATAAATTTGCTTTTAGTTGGCGCGCGGCTTTTGTCTCTTAAATTTTCTTTTATCAAATTTTGCCGCTCGAATTAGCCCCTGGCAAACGTAAATTTTACAAATAAAATCATCTTTTTATCTCCAAATTTATCTTACTGTTTGTCTCTGAAAATTTATATTCCAGACCGTCTGATCGATAGGCTATGCTTTTATTCTCGCAAATTTGCTTCTCGCGGGAGGCTATCTTTTCTAGCATCGGCGGCAGCTCCTTGGCGATCAAAAGCTTGATAGACATCTCTAGGCCGTGCGTTAGCTTTTTTAGAAACCTGCCGTCAAGCTTGCTCTCGTCTTTTACCATGTGCAAAGTCGCGTCAAAGCCGAGTTTTTGTAGTTTCTCGTAGAGCTGTGCTTTTTCCTCGGGCGGCGCACAGTGGTCGTTTGCGGCGCAGTGGTAGCCGACATAGATAGGTTTAGGATACTCGCTTTGGACTTTTAGATGCGCGGCGTCTAGGGCGTTTCGTATATCCTCGCGCGCCTGCGAGAAATATCGAGGCGAGGATTTATCCAGTAGCGTCCACATCGTTTTGGTAAAGACGTAAATTTTGATATTTTTAAAATATATATCGGTCGAGTATTCGCGAAATTTGAGATAATCTACCTCTTTACCTAGGCCTATGAGCTCCCAGTTTAGCTTCGCGTAGCTGCTGTTGTCGATGAGACCGTCTATTAGCCACGGCGCAAATTTGGCTGCTAAGGCGTTTATGTATGCGCCGTGCGAGCTGCCGACTAGGACCATGGGCAACTCGTCTATATCTGTTGCTGGTTTAAACGGCGGATTTGCCTTGATGAAAAGCGCGGCATTTATCACGTCTTGAGCCTGCATAACGCCGAAATTTTGATATTCGTTTTTGGTCGGTTGCAGCGTTACGGATATTTCTAATTTAAAATCGCTCGGCAAACCGCCGCTTGATTTTATATTGCCCAGATAGGCATCTATCACCGAAAGTTCGCCGTAGTCGATATTGCTTGGTATTTCTATACCGATTTTAGAGCATTTGTTTTTAAGGATGATTTTGTCTAAATCGTTTAAAAAATACTTCGCCCCCGTCTGCGGTCTGTTGCCGATGCAGTGGTAGTTCGGACTCGCTACTGCTACGCTAAATTCGCTAGCTACGAACTGCGCTAAATGCTCTCTATAGTTTTCATTCGCATCGCCGCCAAGACCCGGCACTATAAAAACTAGGGCTCTAGCTGGCTTTTCGTCGTCGTAGCAGAGCTTAAACTCAAGTAGCGAATCTCGCTTTATGCCAAGCTCTACATCGTCGCAGGATGGGATCTCGTATGTTTTATTTATTATCATGATTTTGCTGCGGTAGATTTTGTTCTTTTATCTCTAAATTTATCTTGTCGTTCGCTTCAAAAAATTTATATTCTAAATCGTCTGAAACGTAACTTATGCTTTTATCCTCGCAGGGCTGTTTCGGTCGAGCTGTGATTTTAGCTAGCATCGGCGGAAGCTCTTTTGAGATTAGCGTTTTTATCGACATATCTAAACCGTGCGTTAGCGTTTTGATAAATTTACCGTCAAGCTGACTTTCGTTTTCTATTATATTTAGAGTAGCGTCGTAGCCTAAATTTTTTAGTTCGTCGTAGAGTCGTTGTTTTTCGCTAGCTGGAGCGTAAAAATCGTCATAAGCGTAATGATAACTCGTGTAAATTTGCTTTTTACAGCCGCTTTGGACTTTGAGGTGTTGCGGCATTAGAATTTCTCTTATGCATTTTCTCGATTTAGAAAAATAAGCCGGCGAAGCCTTGTCTAGCGTCCAATGCGTCTTGTCGAATAAATAAAGCTCGATATTGTGATAGCATTCGCTGGTGTAACCGCTGTAATATTTCATATAATCTATCTCTTTACCAAAGCCGATAAAAGGCCAGTGCGCTAGCGCGTAGCTACTATTATCTATGACGCCGTCTATGAGCCACGGGGCGATTTTGGCGGCCATATGCGATAGATAGCCTCCGTGCGAGCTGCCTATCATGACGACTGGTAGGTCGTTTATGTCGGTTGTGCACTCAAAAGGAGCGTTGGCTTTTACGAAAAGTAGCGCATTGATCAAATCCTGCGCCTGCATAATGCCGAAATTTTGGTATTCGTTTTTAGTCGGTTGAAGAGAAATTGATAGTTTAAGCGACAAGTCTTGAGGTGCTGTCTTATCGCGTTTTCTTGCGTCTATTAGATTGTCGATATCAAGCAGGGTTTGCGTATCGATTACGCTTAAATTTTCCGGGAGCTCTATGCCGCACCTGGCGCATTCTTTTTTTAATATCGATCTATCTAAATCGTCAAAAAATATCGTCGCTCCTGTTTGCGGTCTATCGCCGATACAGTGGTAGTTTACGCCTACTACGGCTACGCTAAATTCGCTCGCGACAAACTGCGCTAAGTGCTCGCGGTAGTTGCTGTCTGCGTCTCCTCCGTAGCCGGGGATTATAAAAACTATTGACGAGACCGGCTTTTTGGTATCAAAGCAAAGGTTAAACTCTAGCAGGCTTTCGCGCTTTATATTAAGCTCGGTATCGTCGCAGGAGTGGATTTTATACGTTTTTTTAACTACTGTGCCGTTTTGCCATATTTTTGAAACTTGTAGATTGATTTTGTCGTTTGCTTCAAAAAACTTATATTCTAAATTTTCCGAGATATAGGTTATGCTTTTATCCTCGCAAGGTTGTTTAGGGCGAGCCGCGATCTTGGCTAACATCGGCGGAAGTTCTTTTGAGATCAGTGTTTTTATAGACATGTCAAAGCCGTGAGTTAGCGATTTGATAAATTTGCCGTCGAGCTCGCTTTCGTCTTTTATTATTTTTAATGTCGCGTCTATGTCGTAGGCGTTAAATTCGTTATAAAGTTCCGATTTATCAGCGATAGGAGCGATGTCGTCTCCGGCATAGTGATAGCTTAGATAAATCGGCTTTGGATATTTGCTTTGGGTTTTTACATGGTCTAAATTTAAAATATAACGTATCTTTTCGTGCGCTGGCATAAATCTCTTATCGGAGCCATCTTTTAAGGTCCAAAGCGTCTTGTCGGAGATGAAAAAATTTATATGTTTAAAAAGCATATCGTTTGATGAGCAGCAGTGATTCATATAGTCAAGCTCCTTACCAAATCCCACGATCCTAAGCGGATATTTGGCATAACTGCTGTTATCGATGACGCCGTCTATGAGCCACGGAGCGATCTTGGCGGCCATATGCGATAGATAGCCTCCGTGCGAGCTACCGATCATGACGACTGGTAGTTCGTTTAAATTTTTAATCGCTTTAAACGGCGCATTTGTCTTTATAAAAAGTAGGGCGTTTATCAAATCCTGCGCCTGCATAATGCCGAAATTTTGGTATTCGTCTTTTGCCGGATCAATCGTAAGGGATAAATTTAAAACAAAATTTTTTGGAAATGCTCCGCTATTTTTATTGTTGTCTATATAGTTACTAACCGCAGACAAGACGCCGTTTAGCTTATCGAAATTTTTTAGCGAGCTCAGATCGCCGCCTAGTTGCAGGTTTATTTCTCGGCATTTTTCTCTTAAAATTTCTTGATCAAATTCGTCCATATAGTATCTAGCGCCCGTAACTAATCTATTGTAGATGTGATGATAATCTGCATTGATCACAGCTACGTTAAATTCTCTCGCCGTAAATTCGGCTAGGTGGTCTCTATATGCTTTATCGACGTCGCCGCCGCATCCAGGCACTATAAAAACTATGGCGTTAACCGGCTTATCGTCATCGTAGCACAGTTTGAAGTTTAATTTCGTAGAGCGTTTAACGCCCAGCTCCATATCGTCGCAAGAGTTGATTTCGTAGATTTTACTGACTACCATTTTTTGCCTTCCGTGATTTTTTGTATTATACCTCTGCCGAGCTAAATTTAGCTTTTTGGTCGGGTGTAATCGGTCGATCGTAAGCTATGCGGTGGTTATACTAAGGATTGTAGAATCGGTTTTTGGTTTTGATAAATTTAAGCGCAAGATTTAAATTTTAACTGCGAGATTAAAAATTATTTGCAGTTTCGCCGCCAAATTTAAGTAGAGCCGAGCCCCAAGTAAAGCCGCCGCCGAATGCGTCAAGTAAAAGCAAATCGCCCTTTTTAAGCCTGCCTGCTTCGTATGCGTCATTCATCGCCATAGGTATAGAGGCTGAGCTTGTGTTGCCGTATTTTCCAACTGTTACGACGCACTGCTCGTTTGTAAAATTTAAGCGTTGCTTGACTGCTTCAATTATGCGTAAATTTGCCTGATGAGGTATAAAAAGATCGATTTTATCGCTTGAAATTTGATTTTTTTCCAGGATATCTACGACGTCTTTGGTTAGCGTCTGGACGGCGATCTTAAAGACTTCGTTGCCCGACATCTTGATAAATTTCTCTTCGCCACCTGGAGTTATGAGTAGGTTTGCGTAGTTACCGTCGGCTGCGGTGTGAACGTCGATTATTTCGTTTTCTTCGCTAGCGCTTACGACCGCGGCACCTGCTCCGTCGCCAAATAGTATGCAAGTCGTTCTGTCCGTCCAGTCGACGATCTTACTTAGTTTTTCGGCTCCGATTATCAATACGTTTTTTTTGCATCCGCTTTCAATTAATGATTTTGCAAGCTCAAGCAGATAAATAAAACCGGTGCACGCCGCGCTTATATCAAATGCTGTAATAGCATTTATACCTAAATTTTTAGCGATCTTGCACGCCGTTGAAGGCATACAAAAGTGATCGGGCGAGATAGTCGCGCAGATAACCGCGTCGATATCTTTTGCTGTCAAATTTGCTCTTTCAAGCGCTATTTTTGCCGCTTTCGTGCCAAGTTCGCTCGTATCTTCATCCTGCGCTATGCGTCTTTGGATGATACCGGTGCGCTTAACTATCCACTCGTCGCTGGTTTCCACCATTTTTTCAAGGTCGAAATTTGTTAAAATTTTAGGTGGAGCATATGCGGCTATGGATATTAGCGAGGCTTTTGGCATTAAATTTTTCTTTGTAATTTCATTTTGCGAAGTGCGACAGCTCGTCTTCGATGACTTTGTTTATATCGGAGTTTGCGAATTTTAGAGCTTGAAATATCGCGTTTTTGATAGCTTTCGGTGTGCTTTTACCGTGGCTTATTATGACGCAGCCGTTCACGCCAAGTAGCGGTGCGCCACCATATTCGTCGTAATCGACTTGCTGTTTTAGAGTTTTAAAAACTTTTTTCATGAGAAGCGAACCAGCTATGGCGACCGGGGATTTTTTAACATGTTTTTTGATGATTTTTGTTATCGCGTCAGCTACGCCTTCGCTTGTTTTTAGCAGGATATTTCCGACAAATCCATCGCAAATAACGACATCGACGCTTCC
The DNA here is from genome assembly GCF_938045625.1 of uncultured Campylobacter sp. Taxonomy (GTDB): domain Bacteria; phylum Campylobacterota; class Campylobacteria; order Campylobacterales; family Campylobacteraceae; genus Campylobacter_A. The sequence continues at coordinate 6,143 of NZ_CALIAV010000073.1, read as the reverse complement.
GTCAAAGACTTGATTTCCTTCGGCGTTGCCTATGAAGCTATCAAGTTTTGAGATCATTTCAAAGGCTTCTTTCGTCGCCTCGTTGCCCTTACTGCTCTCTTCGCCATTTGACAAAAGACCTAGTTTAGGGGATTTTATTTTTAAAATCTCTTTTGCGTAGGCTTCGCCCATTATCGCAAATTGAAATAGATGCTCGGGCCTACAGTCCACGTTTGCGCCGACGTCCAAAACTAGCGTGTTGCCGCCGGTTACGTTTGGCATTAGCGTCGCTATCGCCGGGCGCGAGACGTTTTTTAGTCGCCCGACTCGAAGCGTGGCAAGACTCATCGTAGCTCCGCTGTGTCCTGCCGAAACTACGGCCTTGGTTTGCTTATTTTTAAGTAGCTCGATAGCCTTAAAAATACTGCTTTCTTTTCGCTTTAATGCATCGGTGGCGCCGTCGCTCATAGAAACGACCTCGTCGGCTTGAATAAATTTTACGTATTGTTTTAAATTTTGCGGAACGAGGCTTTCTAAAATTTTCGTATCACCTACCAAAACGACTTCAAATTTTACTTCTTTTAAAGCCTCGATCACGCCGCCGATAATAGGTTGCGGACCGAAGTCGCCGCCCATCGCGTCAATGCAAATGCTGGTCATTTGTATTAATACTCTCCGGTAGTTTTATTTACGCGGTGAGGCATTTTCCATGAGCCGTCTTTATCTTTTACGGGAACCGGAAGCGTTACTTTGTAGTGCGTTCTTCTCTTTGCCGCGCGAGTATGACTTACTCTTCGTTTAGGTACTGCCATTTTATTCTCCTTTATAGATTTTTACATTTATCACAATAAAAATAATCGCTCTTAAAAGCTTCTATTTCGCTTGTTAATACTTCTTCTAAATTTACAAAACCGTCGAAAAACTCTACTACATCGTCGAGGTTTTCTTCGTTATCTTTATAAATTCCGTCGCTTAATATCAAATTTACATCTTCATCAAGCTTTAAATTTATATCTTCGCCGCATCGGTCGCAGTTGTGAGTTATTTCGCCTACGATTCTTCCTTTACAACTAACTAAATTTTGGGTTATTCTTTTTAGTTCGCCGTTGAAAATTACTCCCTCCGAGTTTAGCTCGAACGGCATTTGATTATTTGTGACTTTGGCGAAAGATATTTTCAAAATTTAACCTAAATTTAGCAAATTTCTCTTGTTGCAAAGAAAAATGCGATCTCGTTTTTAGCGTTTTCTAGGCTGTCGCTACCGTGAACGGCGTTTGCGTCGATGCTCTCTGCAAAGTCGGCTCTAATAGTGCCAGGTTTTGCTTCTTTTGGGTTTGTTGCGCCCATTAGATCGCGATTTTTGGCTACCGCATCGTCGCCCTCAAGAACCATAACTACGACCGGTCCGCTCACCATAAAATCAACCAAATCGTTGAAGAAAGGTCTGTTTTTGTGAACTGCATAGAAAGCTTTTGCGTCGCATGTGCTTAGTTTGACTTTTTTCATAGCGGCGATTCTTAGTCCATTACTTTCGAATCTATCCACGATTTTTCCGATAACGCCCTTTTTTACGGCATCAGGCTTAATAATAGAAAGCGTTTGCTGCATAAAATTTCCTTTTTGTGGTTTTTATAAGGCGGTGATTATATCAAAAAAAAATTAAATTTCAAAATAAGCCCCGCAAAAGGGCTTAAGTGCGGAGTTTACGAGATGACGGCCGTGGCGCCAGTCCTCATATCGGCGGTTATCTCGGTGCGAGACGGCTGTCCTGCATAAGGAGCGTCCCAAACGATGCAGCCGTCGGTTGGGCAGGCTGAGGCGCATGCAGGCTCGTCGTTAAATCCTACGCACTCGACGCATTTATCGGCATAGACGTAGTATGCGTCCTCGCCGATCGGGTTATCCGCGTCGTCTACGATAGCGCTCGTCGGACACTCGTCGATGCATGAGCCACAACTTATGCAAATGTCTGTTATTTTTACTGCCATTTTTTATCCTTTTTGGTCAAAATTTTCGCAAGAATATCAAAAACTAAGTAAATTTGATATTAAATTTTTGCGTTAAATTTTGAAACGAAAACGTAAAATTTTTAGCTCTTTTTAATTTTTAGATGATATAATTTCGCTACAAATAAAAATTATTAAGGAGAAAAAATGTTAGTAACAAAAAAAGCACCTGACTTTACAGCTGCAGCGGTTTTAGGAAGCAATCAGATCGTAAATGATTTCAACCTATATAAAAATATCGGCGAGAAAGGCGCGGTAGTATTTTTCTACCCTATGGACTTTACATTTGTTTGCCCTAGCGAGATCATCGCGTTTGACAAAAGATACGACGAATTTAAAGCTCGCGGTATCGAAGTTATCGGCGTTTCAACAGACAACCAATTCTCTCACTTCGCATGGAAAGAAACTCCGGTAAACAAAGGCGGTATCGGCCAAGTTCGCTACCCGCTAGTAGCCGATATGACGAAGTCTATCGCTCGCGGCTTTGACGTACTTCTAGAAGACGCTGGCGTCGCTCTTCGCGGTAGCTTCTTACTTGATAAAGACGGCACCGTTCGCCATGCGGTTATCAACGACCTTCCGCTTGGCAGAAACATCGACGAGATGATCAGAATGGTAGATGCTATGCTATTTACAAACGAGCACGGAGAGGTTTGCCCTGCCGGCTGGAACAAAGGCGATAAAGGTATGAAAGCCGATACGGCAGGCGTCGCAGACTACCTATCTCACAACGCAGACAAACTATAATCATCCAAATTTAAGGGCGAGCTCTCGCCCTTAGTGCTTCTTTTCTACATCTTTACACCAAAACAACATTAAGTTTAATACAAAATATCAGTAATTAAATGAAAAAATAAGGATTTTTTACTATAATCTAGTTTTAAACTTTATTCGGAAGGAATCATATTTCAGATGAACGGTACGTATAACGACAGCTCTTTTATGCGCGAGGACGCAGTGACCGTATTTGCCAGAGTACGAAACGATAACCGCCAGGTGCACTTTCTAAATCTTTACAATGGCGTAAAAGTCGAGTGCATGGGCGAAGTAGAGCATATAGAAGACGATACGGTCGTCTGCAAGGTAGCATTAGAGCAAATTTTGGCCATGAAAGAGGAACAAAACGCCTATATCGTACGCGATGAATATTTTTCCGAAAATTTAAGGGCGGATATCGTCGGATTTGATCTTGCAAATTTGACCGTAACGCTACAAAATTTCACGTATATGCAAAATTTGCACGCGAATTTAAGAAAACATCAGCGCGTATATCCGGATCGTTACACCAAGGTGATCCTCACACAAAACGGTAGCGAAATACAGGGCAATCTATACGATATCTCAAGGGGAGGCCTAGGCGTCGTTAGCTTGGATGACGGCGAGTTTAAAGAGGGCGAGCCAATAAATGCTAAATTTGAGCTATGCATACCGGACGAGGCGGGCGACTCTAATAAAAACATAAAAATAGATACCGATCTAAAACTTGTCGCAGCGCTAAAATATAAGGGCGCGATGAGATATTGTTGTCAGCTAGCCGATAAAGACGGCGCAGGCGAAGATATAGCAAAATTTACTAAAAAACGCGTAAAAGAAACTCTTGAAGAGCTAAAAGAGCAGCTAAAAACCTACCAATAAATTTAACGCAAAATTAAAAAGCGAGCATCGCGCTTGCCTTTTTAAATTTTACCCGCTTCGATTTCAAATTTACCCCACAGCTTCACCCGAAATTTAAACAAAAATCAGTAAAATAGCCCAAAATCTACAAGGAAATTTCATGAAAACGATTCAAGAAAATTTAAAGCTATTTTACGTCGGTCTCAAAGACAAAGAGCCGTTTTTTTATAAAAATAAAGACCTCACGACGCACGCAGCCATCATCGGAATGACCGGTAGCGGTAAAACCGGCCTTGGCATCAGTATCCTAGAAGAAGCCTGCATCGATAACATCCCGACCTTTATAATCGATCCAAAGGGCGATATGACAAACCTTGCTTTGGCCTTCCCGCAGATGCGCGCGCAGGATTTTGCGCCCTACGTCGATGAAAACGAAGCGCAAAACAAAGGCATGAGTGTGGATGAATTTGCCGCTAGCGAAGCGCAGACGTGGGCAAAAGGCATCGAGGGTTCGTTCCAAAGCTTAGAGCGCGTGGGACTTTTTAAAGATAGCGCCGAGCTAAAAATTTATACTCCAAAGAGCAGTAGCGGCGTCGGCGTGGCGTTGTTAGGTGATTTTGCGCGCCCAAATTTAGACGTAGGCAGTGAGGAGTTTAGCGAGTACGTAGGCTCTCTGGCTAGCTCCGTGCTCTCGCTCATTGGCATAGAAAATGACGCAAATTCAAAAGAACACCTGCTCATTTCAAACATTTTTACCCTTAAATTTAGTCAGGGCGCGGACGTGAGCCTAGAGGAGCTCATCGGATTTATCGCGACGCCTCCGTTTGCCAAGATCGGCGTATTTGACGTGGAGAAATTTTACCCAAGCAGTGAGCGTATGAAGCTAGCCGTCAAGATCAACACGCTGCTGGCAAGTCCAGATTTTCGCGCGTGGCTAAGCGGCGAGCGGATAGACATCTCAAAAATGCTTTTTAACGCAAACGGCAAGGCAAAGTGCAATATCTTTACCATCTCGCACCTAAAAGACAGCGAGAGGATGTTTTTCGTGACGCTGCTGCTAAACGAGATCATCGCGTGGATGCGTAAGACCGAAGGTACGAGCTCGCTTCGTGCGGTGCTTTATATGGACGAGATTTTCGGATTTTTCCCACCAAATGGCAACCCACCTAGCAAAACCCCGATGCTAACTCTGCTAAAGCAAGCCCGCGCGCACGGCCTTGGCGTAATACTGAGCACCCAAAACCCGGTCGATCTTGACTACAAAGGCCTTAGCAACATCGGCACGTGGTTCATCGGGCGTTTGCAAACCGCGCAGGATAAGGCGCGCGTGATCGACGGTATGACGGGGCTTGCGGGCTCTGCGATGGATAAAGGCGAGATAGAAAATCTCATCTCAAATTTGCAAAAGCGCAACTTCCTACTAAAAAACATCCACGAGGACGGGCTATCCGTCATCTCGACGCGCTGGGCCCTGAGCTACCTCAAAGGACCGCTTAGCCGCGAGCAGATTTCAAATTTGATGAAAGAGCAAAAGAGCAGGTCAAATTTGAGCGGATCAAGCCCGGCAAAAAGCTCAAATTTTGCCGCTAAGCCCGTGCTGTCGCCCGATATCGCTCAAATTTACGCCGCAAGCTCAAATTTACAGGAGGGCGGCGAGCTAGAGGGATATCTTTACGGTGAAGCCAAAGTGCGATTTTATGACGCTAAAAAGGGGCTTGACGAGGTTCGCGAGGTAAATTTCACGCTAAGGCTTGACAAAGCTCAAAAAAGCGCCGACTGGAGCGAAGCTAGCGAAAATATGCATTTTACCGCAGTTTCGGAGCCAAATTTCAAGCTCTCCTACGCGCCGCTGCCGGGCTTTGTCGCGGGGGCTAAAAATTTCAAAGATCTAACCAAAAATTTCAAAGAATTTATCTATAGAAACTACAAACTTAGGCTCTTTAGCGCGTTAAATTTAAGCTCGGCGCCGGGCGAGAGCAAGGAGGAGTTTTACGTCCGTTTGGCCGATAAATGCAACGAAATTTTAGAGGCGCAAACGGCTAAGCTCACGGCGGAATTCGACAAACAAAAAGCGCGATTGGAGGAGAAACTAAACCGCTCGGTCGCAAAGCTGGAAAAAGAGCAGCGAGACTTTAAAAGCAAGGGGATTGAGACTGCGATCTCGGTGGGTGCGAGCATTTTGGGGGCGATATTTGGCAAGGGGCTACTAAGTAGCGGCAACATCGGCAAGGTCGCAACCTCCGCGCGCTCGGCAAACAGCGTGCTAAAAGAGCGCAGCGACGTCAAACTAAGCGAGCAGGAAGTCGCCCAACTAAACGCGCAGATCGAGGAGCTGATGGCGAAATTTGAAGAAGACGCCAGCGCGCTAAAAGCCAAAAACGACGTGCAAAATGTGGAGGTGACGGAAGTGGAGGTTAGTCCGAAGAGTAGCGATATATACGACGAAAAACTCTATCTTTTGTGGAAGTAGCGGCTCGTCTTTTGAGCGTCTTTTCCGAGATTTCGCAAAATTTTCGCTCCGCAGGCTATATGCCTAGCGCACGC
>NZ_CALIAV010000072.1 GCF_938045625.1 uncultured Campylobacter sp. | reverse complement strand
GGCTATTAAACAAAATCCAGTATCAAATGGACGGCGTTTATAGCGAGATAGGCGCGGTTATGGCGTATGCAAACGATAATGACCGCTTTTTTATGGAACAAAATGAAATTTTAAAAGGATAAATAATGGAAAATCTAATCATCAACGGCCAAGAGATAAAGTTGGAAGTAGCAGGCGGTCAGGTCTGGACTACTTCCCTACAAATTGCAGATGTGTTCGAGAAAGAACACAAGCATATTTTAGCAAAAATTAGGGAGCTTCCGCAAGATAATTTCAACGGGTCAAATTTTCGGCTCGTTGAATATACCGACAAAAAGGGCGAAAGCAGACCGTATTTTTTAGTTTCAAAAGACGGTTTCACTCTTCTGGCTATGAGTTTTAACGGCGAGAAGTTTTACAAATTCAAAGTTGCCTACATCAACGCCTTTAACGCGATGGCGGAAAAACTAAAAAATCCGTTTAACGTTCCGCGCAACTACAAAGAGGCTTTAGAGCTAGCAATAACCCAATTAGACAAGATCGAAGCATTGGAGGCGCAGCGCAGGACGGATATGCCTAAGATAGTGTTTGCCGAGGCGGTAGAAGCAAGCGCTACAAGCGCATTAATAGGCGACTTTGTAAAGACGCTTTGCGATACGGACGTAAGCGTCGGACGCAATAGAGTGTTTAAGTGGCTAAGAGATGAAAAATATCTGATGGCGGACAATATGCCTTACCAGAGGTGGGCGGAAGCAGGATATTTTGAAGTGATACCCCAAATCATCGTTACGCCCAAAGGCAACAAAGAGCGCTTCACTACGAAAATCACGGCAAAAGGGCAGGTGGCGTTAAGCGTGAAAATCATAGAAGCTTTTAAAAAATCAGCATAAAGGATAAACAATGAGTTTAAAAGATTTTAAATTTTACCTCTCATTGATGAGAGTGGATAGATACACGACGATCGGCGATTTTATCGCGTTTGTTAAATCTTACAATGCAAAGGACGAGGAATGTTAGAAGTTCTAAACAAAATCCAATGCGAGCTAAAGGCTCCCAAGACGCAGATGAATAAATTTGGCGGCTATGCGTATCGTAGCTGCGAGGATATCTTAGAAG
>NZ_CALIAV010000071.1 GCF_938045625.1 uncultured Campylobacter sp. | reverse complement strand
AACCTATCGTTTCTCACAAAAAAGCGCTTAGAAAAGAAAAAGTAAAAGCCTATATAGACTCATATAATGAAGAAAATCAAGACATATTCGACGTAAAAATAATCGGTAAAAATAAAGGCGGTTTTGTTGCTCAAAACAGCGACGGTATCGAGTTTTTCTTGCCTCGCTCGCAAGGCGGCTTTAAAGACGCAAACGCGGTAGTGGGAAAGTCGTTTAAAGTAAAAGTCATAAAAATAGACAAAGACGAGCAAAGCATTATCGTGTCAAGAAAAAAACTGCTTGACGAAGATAGAAAGAAAAAAAGAGAAGCGATATCTGCAGTCGCTGAAAATACGGACGTGATAGAGGGCGTAGTTAAGAAAATCACTACATATGGTATGTTTGTAGACGTAGGTGGAGTGGATGGACTCGTGCACTACAGCGAGATAAGCTATAAAGGACCGGTAAATCCGGGCTCTATCTACAAAGAAGGTGATAAAGTTTTAGTAAAAGTTATCAAATACGACAACGAGAAAAAACACCTCTCTCTATCTATCAAGGCTGCGATGCCTGATCCTTGGGACGAGATAAAAGACGGTTTAGAGGTTGGCGATACTATAAAAGTAACAGTCAGCAACATTGAGCCTTACGGCGCATTTGTCGATCTTGGCAACGATATAGAGGGCTTTTTGCATATCTCTGAAATTTCGTGGGATAAAAATATCAAAAATCCAAAAGATCACATTAGCGAAGGCGAGGAGCTTGACGTCGAGGTTATCGAGATAGACGCGAAAGATCGCCGCTTAAGAGTGAGTCTAAAAAATCTACTCAAAAAGCCGTTTGACGAATTTAAAGCTCAATTTAAAGAAGGGGACGTCACTAAAGGCGTAGTTACTAGCGTGACGAATTTTGGAGCATTTGTTAGGATTGGCGCAGTTGAGGGCTTGCTCCATAATGAGGACGCTTCATGGGATAGAAACGATAAGTGCAAAGATTTGTTTAAAGTGGGCGACGAGGTTGAGGTAAAAATCATCAAAATCGACTCTAACGAGCAAAAAATTTCTCTTAGTCAAAAGGATCTAAAACAAAGCCCTGTACAAGCTTATGCAAAGAAATTTAACGTAGGCGACATCGTGACTGGTAAAATTCGCGATATTAAAGATTTCGGCGTATTTGTAGAGCTCGGCGATAATGTCGATGCGCTCATCCGCAAAGAAGACCTAGGTAGCGTAAGCGCTGAAAGCTTAAACATAAACGATAATATCGAAGCTGCGATAGCCTTTATCGATGAGAAGAAAAATAGAATCCGCCTAAGCGTAAGGCGCCTTGCAAGACAAAAAGAGCGCGAGGTGCTAAACGAGATAAATAGCGACGATAAGGTTACTTTGGGCGATATTATTAAAGAACAGCTATCATAAGTAGATGAAGCGATATTTGTTCTGGGGCGCGATTGCTTTTTTGCTGATTTTCGTCTGCGTATGTGGCGCTTTGCTGTATAAGTACGCGGACGTAAATTTAAAAGAGCCTGCGCCTGCGGGGCTAAAAGTATCACAAAGTAACGAGGAGTCAAATTTGACTGCCAGTCCTGCATCCTGGGTTGGCGAAATGGCAAATTTGACTCCAAAAAAATATGCGCTGGCAAGCAACGAGATATTTATAGAATTTAAAGACGAGTCAAAAACCGTCACAAAAACGGCCTATCAGTTAGTGATTGATAAAAACGATATCTATTCGATGTTTTGCCTTACTCAAACATTAAAAAACATACCCGTAGATTTTAGCGTAGTAAAAGAAAATTCACAAAATTTAATTTACATAAACACGCAAGATAACGGCGTTTTAGACCGCGTTATAAACGAACTTAAGGCGTACGATATACGCTCAACTTTCAAGGAGATCAAGCTGTGAAAACGATAATAGTGTGCGACGCAATACATAAAGTCGGCTTTGAAATTTTAAATCGCGAAGAGGATATAAAAGTAATCGACGCAGTAAACGTGCCTAAAGATAAGCTTTTGGATATCTTAGGCGAGGCTGACGTGGCCATCACTCGAAGCTCGACCGAGGTCGGCGAAGCGTTTTTAAATGCGGCTAAAAATCTAAAAGCTCTCGTGCGCGCGGGCGTCGGCGTCGATAACGTAGATATAGATGGCTGCTCAAAACGCGGCATAATCGCGATGAACGTCCCTACGGCAAACACGATCGCCGCGGTAGAGCTAACGATGGCTCATATGTTAGCGGCAGCTCGCTCGTTTCCGTACGCTCACAACGATCTAAAAATCGACCGAATTTGGAAACGCGAGAAATGGTACGGTGTCGAGCTTTTTAATAAGACTCTAGGCGTCATCGGCTTTGGCAACATCGGCTCTCGCGTAGCGGTTAGGGCTGCGGCTTTCGGTATGCAAATCGTTGCTTATGATCCATATATCGATCCGTCGAAAGTAACCGATATGGGCGGCGTTTATACGCGAAATTTCGACGATATCCTTGCGTGTGATTTCGTCACCATACACACTCCTAAAAATAAAGAAACCGTAAACATGATCGGCGAAGCGGAGATCGCAAAGATGAAGGACGGCGTGCGCCTCATAAACTGCGCTCGCGGCGGTCTTTACAACGAAGAGGCGCTGTATAATGGCCTAAAAAACGGCAAGATAGCGTTTGCGGGTATCGACGTATTTGAGAAGGAACCGGCGACGGATCATCCGCTACTTGAGTTAAATAACGTCAGCGTCACACCGCACCTTGGCGCAAATACGCTAGAGTCTCAAGCCAACATCGCTATCGCAGCAGCCGAACAGGCTATCTCTGCGGCTCGCGGCATCAGCTATCCTAGCGCGCTAAATTTGCCGATAAAAACGGAAGATCTACCGCCTTTTGTGGAGCCTTATATCGAGCTTACGAGCAAGATGGCCTTCCTCGCCGCTCAGATCAACAAAAAAGCGATCAAAGCTATCCGCATCGAGACGCACGGTCCTATCAGCGAATACGCGAACTCCATGCTTACATTTGCGATCGTGGGTGCTTTAAAAGAGAGCTTGGGCGATACGATAAACTACGTAAACGCTAAATTTTTGTGCGATGAAAAAGGTATAACGACAGAAAGCACCGTCGGCGGCAATAGTATTTTCAAAAATAAAATCACTGTTCGCATCACGACCGAAAATGATGTCGTAACGATCGGCGGAACGGTGTTTGGCGAAAATCAGCAACGCATCGTGACGATAAACGGCTTTAAAACAGACTTTAAGCCTAAAGGCAAGATGATTATCTTTAAAAACAACGACGTTCCGGGCGTTATCGCTAAAATTTCATCTATCCTCGCCGAAGAGAAGATCAATATCGCCGACTTCCGCCTAGGACGCGACGATCACGGTATGGCGCTTGCGGTCGTGCTTGTGGATGAAAAAATAACCAAAGAGACGCTGGCTAAGCTAAACGATCTAGACGTTTGCGTATGGGCAAAGTACGCAGTTGTCTAAATTTAAGCCCGAATTGGGGCTTAAATTTAAGGAGGGTTTGAGTATGAAATTTTTACTTTTGATTCCGATTTTGTTTTTGCTGATGGGCTGCGAGAGCGAGGCGCAAAAGCAAAGTACTAAAAATTTTGAGAAAATTTTGACCGAAAAAAAGAAATTTCAAAAGATACAAAAAGACGAACCAAGCGTAAGCGAACAGATGAAAAGGGAAATCCACTCGCAGTCTGAACAAAGCAAGGAAAAAGGCGAGTTCAAATTTAAGCCTTAAATTTGAGTTTTGCTTCGGCGTGAGCGGTAAAATTCGCCGCCTCGCCGCTTCTTAAACTAAACTAAAAACTTTTTTGATATAATCAGGCTTTAAAACTACAAGGAGAGAAAATGGCAACCTATTCTATGGGCGACCTAAAAAAAGGATTAAAGATCGAGCTAGACGGCGTTCCGTATAAAGTCGTCGAGTATCAGCACGTAAAACCGGGTAAGGGCGCAGCTTTCGTTCGCGCGAAAATCAAATCTTTCATCGACGGCAAAGTACTTGAAAAGACGTTCCATGCGGGCGACAAATGCGACCAGCCGAATCTGGAAGAAAAAGAGATGCAGTATCTTTACGACGACGGCGAGTTCTGCCAGTTTATGGACACTGCGACCTACGAGCAAGTGGCGATCAGCGACGAGGACGTGGGCGATGTTAAAAAATGGATGATCGACGGTATGATGGTTGAGATTTTGTTTCACAACGGCAAGGCTATCGGTGTAGAAGTACCGCAAGTCGTCGAGCTAAAGATCGTCGAAACTCCGCCGAATTTTAAAGGCGACACCCAGGGCGGCAAAAAGCCCGCTACGCTAGAAAGCGGTGCAGTCGTGCAGATACCTTTCCACGTGCTTGAGGGCGAGGTTATCCGCGTGGATACCGTCCGCGGCGAGTACATCGAACGCGCAAACAAATAATCGCAGCCGTCAAATTTGATGAAAGCAAAATTTGACGAGCTCATAGCCCAAGTAAAGCCGCTGTTTAAAGATAACGGCTTTACCAAAAACGGGCTAAATTTCTACAAAAATACTCCCGAATTTATATACGTCGTAAATTTTCAAAAAAGTAGCGGCAATACCGCATTTGAAACCAGATTTTACGTAAACTGCGGCATTTACGGCGCATTTATCGACGCTGCGACCGGCAAAGAAACCATCTCAAAACCCAAAGAATACGAATGTCATTTTAGGGATAGAATCTCATCTATCATAGACTCTAAAGCAGCTTACTATGAAATTAATGAAAACACCGACACGATAGCGCTGTGCGAAAATTTAGCAAGTGACCTAACGGCGGTGTTTAGATTTTTCGACGAGATAAAAAGCGAACGCAATTTGATTGATCTGATGTTAGATCGAAACGGTCTAGCGGTGATTGATCAGCTTTTTGAATATTTACTCATAAAGAATGAACAAGAAATTTTGACCAGCCAAGCGTTAAATTTGTTTGAAAAATATGGAAACAAAGTTAGATGGAAAATTTTTGAGCGACGCATAAATGGTTTGCTTAAAAAATACGGAAAAGACGAGATAAAATTTGAAAAAATAAAAGCCAAAGCCTAAGCCTCGGCTTAGACTTTAGGCTGATTTTTTAACGCTATCGACCAAAGCAACGATCTCTTCGTGATTTGGCAGGGCATTTACTTCCGTGCCGATGAGATCTTTTTTGGAAAATACTATCTTTCCATCTACTTCAACTATGAAGTTTCCGCCGCTACCGACGATTTTGCTAACTTTAGCACCTGGGATTTGACTTAAAAATTCATCTTCTACACGAGAAGCTACCGGTCTATAGTTTCAAGAATTGCAATATGTAATCTTTACTTCCATTTTCCTTCCTTTCGAATATAAAGTGCCGCGATTATAGCGCAAATTTAGCAAACGAGAGTATAATAATCCCAAAATTTAAGGAGAAAATTATGAAAAAAGTTGCCGTGATTTTTGCCGACGGGTTTGAGGAGATAGAGGGCGTTAGCATCGTAGACGTGCTTAGACGAGGCGGCGTGGAAGTCGATATCGTCGGGCTTGATAAACTGCCTATAGCGGGCGCACATGGAGTGAAATTCGTCTGCGATATGACGCTTTACGATCTTGAGGAGGGTGACTACGATATGCTGGTTTTGCCGGGCGGATATACGGGCGTCACGAATATCTCCGGTAACCTAAAAATGAGAGAGACGATCAAAAAGTTTGCTAAAAAAGGCAAATTCGTCGCCGCCATTTGCGCTGCGCCGATAGCTCTTGGGGTGGCCGAGGTGATGAGCGGCGAGTACACATGCTACCCTAGCTGCGAGGCTAGCGTCGAGGGCGGAACGTACGTGAGCGATAAAAACGTCGTGCAAAGCGGAAATATCATCACCTCAAAAGGCCCCGCCACCGCGATGGAGTTTGCTTTGGAGCTGGTTAAAATTTTAAACGGCGAGCAAGTTTATAACGAAGTAAAAAACGGGCTTTTATTTGTCAAATAACGATTTGCGGGTTTAAATTTTGATAAATGCCGCACGTTTTGCCAGTTTTTGGCGAAGGTGCGGCTACTTCAATTTTAAATAAAGCGCGCAAGCGTCAAATTTGCGCCGATTGGCTGGTGTTCCGTGCCAAACCTGCCTTAAATTTACTTCAAATTTTACGCAACCCCAAACCTTCGAATAAAAAATAAATTTCCAAAAACGCCAGCCGAAATTTAAATTTACAAAAAATTATAAAAATATCAATTTTTATCTAGCTTTTTTATTTAAATTCAGGTATCATCTATTAACCGATTTTATCGGGAATTTGATTTAAGGAAACGTTACTGTGAATATTTACGTCGGTAACTTGTCATATCGCATGACTGAGGCAGAGCTTAAGGATACATTTGCGCCGTTTGGCGAAGTAAAACGCGCGAAAATCGTCAAAGATCGCGACACGAATCGCTCAAAAGGATTCGGATTTGTCGAGATAGAAAACGACGCAGACGCGCTAAAAGCGATCGAAGCGCTAAACAACAAGGAAGTAGGCGGCAGAGCTCTAAGAGTAAACGAATCTAAACCTAAAGAATAATCCTAGCCGTCAAATCTGACGGCTTTAATCTAATTTTTAAATTTAAGCTTTTTAAGCAATTTTCGCTCCAAATGAACCAAAAAATCACCTCTCGTATCGCTCCGACGCCAAGCGGCTTTTTGCACGCGGGCAATGTTTACAACTTCTTGCTGACATATCTTTTTACTCGCGCTTTTGACGGGAAATTGTACTTAAGGATCGACGACTACGACTTGCCGCGCTACCGCAGGCAATACGTGGAAAATATCTTTCGCGTGCTTGATATGCTGGGCATTGGTTTTGACAGCGGACCTGGTGGGGTGGGGGAATTTGAAACCAAATTTAGCTCCAAATTTCGCCTCGGCACCTATACAAACGCGCTAGAAAAGCTTGAGCAAAAAGGCGTTTGCTACGCTTGCGAGTGCTCGCACTCGATGAAAAACTCGTTTAAAAACGGCATTTACACGCGGGTTTGCGCGGAGAAAAATCTTAAATTTAAAAAAGACAAAACGGCCATGCGGCTACGCGTCCTTAACGGGGCGGAAATTTTAGTCGGGCAAATTTTGATAAATTTTGACGCTTTGGGGTGCGGCTCCGGAGGAGAGGCGAGCCTGGTGGGCGGCCTTTGGGGTAGTGAGCAAAAAGCGCAAGACGGCACAGCAAACGGTTTAAAAAATTCGGCAAACTTGTGCGGCTCAGACGGAGAGAAGCCCGGCGGTGAAAAATTTAGCCCTAACGCCACGGAAAATTTAAATTCGGCAAATTTAGGCTTCTTAAATTTGACGGACGAAGCGACATTTGAAACGGAAAAATTCTCGCAAGCTCAAAGCGTAAATTTGGCGCAAATTTTGGGCGATTTCGTCGTTTGGAAAAAAGACGACACGCCCGCTTATAATCTCGCTAGCCTCGTGGATGACGAGATTTTGGGCGTAAATTTGCTCGTGCGAGGCGAGGATCTGCTCGCGTGCTCGGCGGCGCAAAAGTACATGGCGCAGATGTTAGGATACGGTTTTGAAAATGCAAATTTCATCCATCACGGCCTGCTAGCGCATGGCGGCAAAAAGCTATCCAAAAGCTCGAGCGCACCGGCGGTGAGCGTAGCGGACGGCGCTAAAATCCACTATAAATTTGCCGCCCTTAAGCTTGGTCTTGACGCGTCAAAATGCGACACTTTGTCAAATTTGCTTGAGATGTTTAAAGAGAAATTTAGCCGATAAATTTAGGCGCTTTGCACTCTTGTTTGGATTATTTTTAAAATTTAAAGAGCGCGGTAAATTTTATCCGCCCTATCTAAAATTTTCTTAATCTCCTCGTAATCGCGCTTCAAATTTTTATTTATACGAGGTTGCGTCAAATTTACCGCTCAAATTTGGGCTAAATTTGGAGCCGTAAATTTAAATCAAGCTGCCCGCACCGCAGTCGTCAAATTTAAGCTCAAATTTGACGAAAAATCCACACCAGCAGCCTATTTGCCGAGCCTAGCTAAATTTAAACGAAGCCGATTTATCCGCCTAAAAGCAAAGTTTTTGTAAAATCAAAAGCATTAAAAAGGACGAAAAATGAGCGATTTTACAGATTTTACGCACCTGCACCTGCACACGGAGTATTCGCTGCTAGACGGAGCCAACCGTATCAAAGAGCTAGCAAAAACGCTAAAAAGCCAAGGCGTCAAAGCCGCAGCCATCACCGATCACGGCAATATGTTTGGCGCGATAGACTTTTATAAAACGATGAAAAATGAAGGCATAAAGCCGCTAATCGGCATCGAAGCCTACATCCACAACGGCGAGGAGCTGGGAGATAAAAGCACCAAGCAGCGCTTTCACCTTTGCCTCATCGCCAAAAACGAAATCGGCTACAAAAACCTGATGTATCTTAGCTCCATGAGCTATATCGAGGGATTTTATTATTATCCGCGTATCAACAAAAAGATACTAAAAGAGCACAGCGAGGGCATCATCTGCTCCTCGGCGTGCCTGCAAGGCGAGGTGAACTGGAACCTCAACCAAAGCGAGCGAAATTTACGCTACGGCGCGGGCGGATACGAGGCAGCAAAGGAAGCCGCGCTGTGGTACAAAGAAGTCTTTGGCGATGATTTTTACCTCGAGATAATGCGCCACGGTATCGGCGATCAGCGCAGGATCGACGATGAAATTTTGCGCTTAGCAAAAGAGCTAAACATCAAAGTAGTCGCAACCAACGATACGCACTACACGTTTAAGCAAAGAGCCGACGCGCACGAGGTTTTCATGTGTATCGCGATGAACAAACTGCTCGACGATCCAAACCGCCTGCGCCACAGCGTGCATGAGTTTTACGTAAAGACGCCTGCGCAGATGAGCGAGCTTTTCGCCGATATCCCTGAAGCCGTCGCAAACACGCAAGAAATCGTAGATAAATGCGACCTCACGATCAAACTAGGTGACGCTACGCCGCCAAATTTTAAATTTACGCTCGAGTACGCGGCCGAGCGAAATTTGAGCTTGCCAGAGCCTGATAAACGCTACAGCATACCAAACGACAGCGTGCTGTTTGAGCACGAGTGTAGGCAGGGGCTGGAGGAGAGATTGAAATTTATCCCAGCTGAGCGCCACGAGGAGTATCGCACGCGTCTGCAGCGCGAGATAGATATCATAAATAAAATGAACTTCCCAGGCTACATGATGATCGTTTGGGACTTTATCAACGAAGCTAAAAAGCGCGGCGTGCCGGTAGGCCCGGGACGCGGCTCGGCGGCGGGAAGCCTGGTCGCATATAGTCTAAAGATCACCGACCTTGATCCGCTGCCCTATAACCTGCTTTTCGAGCGTTTTTTAAACCCCGAGCGCGTGAGCATGCCCGATATCGACGTGGACTTTTGTCAAAACCGCCGCGGCGAGATCATCGACTACGTCATCGAAAAGTACGGCAAATTTAACGTCGCGCAGGTTATTACATTTGGTAAGCTACTGGCGAAAGGCGTCATCCGCGACGTCGCGCGCGTATGCGATATGCCCTACGCCGAGGCCGACGCGATGGCAAAGCTCATCCCAGACGAGCTAGGCATCACGCTAGAACAAGCCTTTGAAAAAGAGCCAAAGATCGGCGAGCTGATAGCAAGCAACTCAAATGCAAACAGAATCTGGAAATTTGCCCTTGATCTGGAAGGCTTAAACAGGAACGCCGGCATGCACGCGGCGGGCGTGGTCATCTCAAACGAGGAGCTGTGGAACAAGACCCCGCTTTTCCGCCAGCCAAACGCCGAGGAGGATCACTTCGTCACGCAGTATAGCCTAAAGTACCTAGAGGACGTCGACCTCATCAAATTTGACTTCCTGGGGCTAAAGACTCTAACCGTGATAGATAATGCCGTCAAGCTCGTAAAAAAGAGATTTGGCAAAGAGATAATCTGGGAGCAGGTCAATAAAAACGATCCAAAAACCTACGAAACGATCAGTAGCGGTCAGACGTTGGGACTATTTCAGATAGAGAGCGAAGGCATGCAAAAAGTCGGAGCCGATATGCGCCCCGACTGCTTCGAGGATATCATCGCGATGATCTCGCTTTACCGCCCGGGTCCGATGGATCTAATACCTGATTTCATCAAGCGCAAGCACGGCCTGGAGCCTATCACGTACATTTTCCCAGAGCTTCAGCCGATCCTGGAGCCCACCTACGGCGTCATCGTCTATCAAGAGCAAGTTATGCAGATCGTGCAGACTATCGGCGGCTTTTCGCTAGGAGGAGCCGATCTCGTGCGCCGAGCGATGGGTAAAAAGATAAAAGAGGAGATGGATAGGCTAAAGGGTAAATTTATCGAAGGAGCGCAGGCGCAGGGGCTAGACGGCAAAAAGGCCGACGAGCTGTTTGAGCTCATTTTGCACTTTGCTTCGTACGGATTTAACAAATCCCACGCCGCGGCCTACACCTACGTGACATTTCAAACGGCCTATATGAAGACGTACTATCCGGCCGAATTTATGGCGGCATTAATCACTAGCGAGGAGACTAACGCAGATAAGATTTCGCGCTACATCGACGAGTGTAAGCGCCTAGATATCGCTATCCTGCCGCCGTCGGTCAATAAATCTGCCAAAGAATTCTCAGTCGTTAGCGAAGGCGGCAAGGACGCCATTATCTACGGCCTAGGCGCGATAAAGGGCGTCGGAGGCGCGGCGATAGAAAATATCCTAGAAGAGCAGGCTAAGGGCGAATTTAAGGACATCGATGATTTCGTCTCGCGCGTGGATAACTTTAAGGTAAATAAAAAAGTCTTTGAAAGCCTGATAAAATCGGGCTCGTTTGATAGCTTCGGCCTAACGCGCAAGATGATGCTAAACAACCTAGATAACATCGTAGAGGCGTGCAAAAACGCCGCTACTATCAAGAAAAACGCGGCCGAGAGCCTCTTTGGCGACGACGAGAGTATGGGTACGGTAAAAACTAGTCTCGTGCGCGACGACTCCGAGCTAGAGCTAAAAACTAAGCTCAAATTTGAGCTAGAAAGCGTGGGTATCTACCTCTCGGGCCACCCGCTAGACGAGTACCGCGAGCAAATCTCAAAGATAAAATACACGCTAAGCGATAAATTTGACGAGCTACCGGAAAACGGCGAGATGCTGTTAGTCGGCAAGATCGAGGATCTAACGACCAGGATCAGCAAGAAAAACGGCAAAAAAATGGGTACGATCGAGATGCTCGATTTTCACGGTACGGTCGAGATCGCGGTCTTTGACAGAAGCCTTGGCGCGGTCGAGTCGATGAGTGCGGATGAGCGCGATCTACCGCATGCGTTTAAGGTTCGCTACTCCAAAGACGGGCAGTTTATGCGCATAAATTTGGATAAAATTTTGACGCTAGACGAGGCTGCGAGTATGGATTTTTCGCATCCGCTCGAAAAATACAAAGAGCAAATCGAACAGATCAAGCACACTCCTAGCAAGGACTTTGGCAAGATAGATAAAACCAGCGAGATCCTAGTCGTCGGCAAGATCAGGGAGGTCGCCAGCATCACGAGCAAAAAGAGTGGCAAAGAGTTTATGATGCTAAGCATCATGGACCTTTTTGGTACATTTAAGGTCGCGGCGTTTGACTCTGAAAAGGGGCTCATCGAGAGCCTAAGCGACGAGCAAAAGGACGCCCCGCTAGCCTTTAAGGTGCGCTACTCTCGCGACGATCAAGGCGCTCGCATAAATCTAATCGACGTCGTAAGCCTCGAGGACGCGCGCGATATGAATTTCCAAAGCAGAAGCTTTAGGCAGCGTAAGGAAAGTAGCGGCGCAAGCTACCAAAACGGCTCGGCCGCTAGCGAAAGCAGGGGCAAAAGAGAGCTCGAGGATCTCGTGTTAGAGCTAAATTTGGATGAAACGGGCAAGGATCTCATCACACAAATTTACCGTGCCGCCATCGGCGAACACCGCGCCGCAGCAGATAAAAACAACAAGCGACTGATCATCCGCATCAAAGACGCGCAGGAAGGCCGCGCGCTGGTTTATACGACGGAGTTTATCGTGGGAGAGGGGTTTAGCGAGAGGGCGTTGGGGCTAAAACAAGCCGTTTAAATTTGACGGCTTGTCTCGCGAGCGCTTTTTGCGGAGTTTGTAAAATTTTGACTCGATGAACTATATGTTCTATCTTCGCCTAAATTTTACCGCACAACCCCCAAAATCATCTCACGATACTTCGCCTTGGGTTTCTGTGTTTAAATTTGGAGTCAAATTTTTAAATTTTAGTTGCCAAAACCCGCATCTTGAAAATGTTAAATTTGACCGTAAAAAGCAAAAGTATGAAATATAAATGCAATCCACTTGAGAAAGGGTATAAATGAAAAAATTATTTCTAATCGGCGTTGTGTTTTTAGCCATTGTCGTATCGGCCAGCGAGCCTAAAAAAGGCGAACTAAGCCCAGAAAAAGAGGCGTTTTTAAGTGCGAGATACGAGGAGCTCAAAAAATCCTGCGCCCAAAAGGATGCGAGAGCTTGCAAGCGCGTGATATTGTTTTACCAAAAACAGCCCAAAAAGCAAAACGAAAAAGACATTCGCGAGGCGATGCAAATTTTGCTCGGCGCGTGCAAGGATGGCAAATTTGACGCGTGCGCGGCGGCGGGCGAAATGCATATAAATAATAAAGATTTCATCGCCGCAAGGGAGATTTTGAGCCCGGCTTGCGATAACGGCTATCAGGACGCTTGCGTGATTTACGGCAGGAGTTTTAAGGAGCAGGGCGCGCCAGGCAAGGACGAAAAACGCGCGAAAAAACTATACGAAACCGCATGCGAAAAGGGCTCGGCGCTAGGGTGCGAGCATCTGGGACTAGCGATCGGTAGCAGCGCGCCGGAGCAGGCGGTCGGCTATATGCGTAAGGCGTGCGAGATGGATGCTTGGCGATGTTTTAGATTCGGCACGATGGCGATGCCTTACGGGGCGGAGGAGGCGATAAAGGCGCTTGTTAGAAGCTGCCACGAAACGGATATGCTCGCAGGTTGCATCATGCTAGCTAAATACCACGAAAAAGAGCTACGCGAGATCTACGGCGAGGATGAGGTAAAACGGCTGCATGCGCGCCTTTGCGAGCTGGTGCCGTACGGGGAGCACTGCGAAAAGGCGCGGTAAATTTAGCTAAATTTGCGGTTTTTGGGCTTGATATGGCGGCCTGGCGAGTTAAAGTCAAATTTGAAAAGCTCGCCAAGGCGGCTCAAAAAAGCGGGCAAATTTAACAAAAACCAGGTCAAAGGAGTAAAAATGGCGATCATAAAAGTCGATCTACAAAAATCATATCGTATCTTAAACCCGGGCGCGACCACGCTCGTATCGGCCAAATACGATGGCGACGTCAATGCGATGGCAATAACGTGGGCGCAGGCGCTTGACTACGACAAGGTTACCATCGTGCCGCACAACG
>NZ_CALIAV010000070.1 GCF_938045625.1 uncultured Campylobacter sp. | reverse complement strand
ATCGTCGGCGTCGGGCGAGTGAGCGACGTTTATATGCTTAAAAATCTTCAAATTTTATCCTTTTTGCTCCGCTTTAAATTTCGCGCGTAGTTTGATTGCGAAATTATAGTAAATTTTTGCTACAATCGCCATAAAAATGCGGAATTTATAAAGAAAAATATGGAAAATCAGGCGTATTTAAAAGAGCAAATTTTAACTTATCTTGGCAACAAACGCTCGCTTTTAGGCTTTATCGAACAAGGCGTAAATATCGCAAAGCACGCGCTTGGCAAAGAAAAACTAAGCTGCTGCGACCTTTTTAGCGGTAGCGGCATCGTGTCGCGGTTTCTAAAATCCCACGCAAATTTCATCGTCGCAAACGATTTGGAGCTTTATAGTCGCGTAACAAACGAATGCTACCTCGCAAACGCGGACGCGAAATTTAAAAAAGAGCTTGATTTTTGGCATGAAAAATTAACTTGCCAAATCGGCTCAAATTTGCAGGAAGGTTTTATCTGCGAGCTTTACGCGCCAAAAGACGAGGCAAATATTTTGGCAACGGACCGCGTCTTTTACACGAAGAAAAACGCCGCCTACATCGACACCGCGCGCCAGATGATCGACTCGCTCGTGCCGCAGGAGCTGCGCGTTTTTTTCATCGCTCCGTTGCTGTATTCAGCCAGTGTGCACGCTAATACTAGCGGCATTTTTAAGGGCTTTCATAAAAACAAGGACGGCCTTGGGCAGTTTGGCGGACGCGGCAAGCACGCGCTATCTCGCATCATGGCAGACATCAGCCTGCTTAAGCCCGTTTTTTCAAATTTTAACGTCGAATTTGACGTGCAAAGACGAGAGGCCGAGGGGCTTGCCGCCGAGCTTCCGCCGCTTGATCTAGTATATCTTGATCCGCCTTATAACCAGCACCCCTACGGCTCGAACTACTTTATGCTAAATTTGATCGCTAGCTACGAGCGTCCGAGCGAAATCTCGCGGGTTTCGGGTATCGCTAGAGGCTGGAACCGCTCAGTGTTTAATCAAAAATCAGCCGCCGCACCCGCGTTTTTCGAGCTAATCTCAAAACTAAAAGCCAAATTCGTGCTCATCTCGTTTAACTCCGAGGGCTTCATCGCGCGCGAGGAATTTAGCCAAAATTTAGCGAGGCTTGGCGAAGTGCAAATTTTGGAGCAAAAATACAACGCCTTTCGCGGCAGTAGAAATCTAGCCAGCCGCCCGACGCACGTGAGCGAGCTGCTTTACGTTTTAAAAAAGGCGTAAATTTAGGCTAAATTTGACCGCGTCCAAACACGTCTCAAATTTACGTGAATAATCAAAAATTCATCTCAAATTTGATAAAATCAGCCCGATTATTTTAAATTTAAGGAAGCCGATGGCAAAAGAAAAAGAAGAGAAAAAGATAGTCCCGCCGACAAACGATTCGGACAAGAAAAAGGCCTTAGACGCGGCTTTAAAGCAGATAGATAAAGCATTTGGCAAGGGTACGCTAATTCGCCTGGGAGACAAACAGGTCGAGGCTATAGATAGTATCTCCACTGGCTCGCTGGGTCTTGACCTAGCCCTTGGTATAGGCGGCATCCCAAAGGGCCGTATTATCGAGGTTTACGGACCTGAGAGCTCGGGCAAAACGACTCTAACCTTGCACATCATCGCCGAAGCGCAAAAAGCGGGAGCTACGTGCGCCTTTATCGACGCCGAGCACGCTCTAGACGTGAAATACGCGGCAAATTTGGGCGTAGATACCGAAAATCTCTACGTCAGCCAGCCAGATTTTGGCGAGCAGGCGCTTGAGATCGTAGAAAACCTCGCTAGAAGCGGTGCAGTCGAGCTGATCGTAGTCGATAGCGTCGCGGCGCTAACGCCAAAAAGCGAGATCGAGGGCGATATGGGCGATCAGCACGTAGGCTTGCAAGCGCGACTTATGAGCCAAGCGCTGCGCAAACTAGCCGGCGTCGTGCACAAGATGAACACGACCGTGATATTTATCAACCAAATTCGTATGAAAATCGGCGCTATGGGTTACGGCACGCCTGAGACCACTACGGGCGGTAATGCGCTTAAATTTTACGCATCCGTGCGCCTAGACGTGCGAAAAATCGCCACTCTAAAACAAAACGAAGAGCCTATCGGCAACCGCACGAAGGTAAAAGTCGTGAAAAACAAGGTCGCGCCTCCGTTTAAAACGGCGGAATTTGACATAATGTTCGGCGAGGGTATCAGCCGCGACGGCGAGATCATCGACTACGGCGTGAAGCTCGATATCATCGACAAAAGCGGCGCGTGGTTTAGCTACAAAGCCGCCAAAATCGGCCAAGGCCGCGAAAACGCAAAAGCCTATCTCAAAGAGCACCCCGAGATATCAGACGAGATCGTAGCGACGATAAAAAGCTCGATCGGCCTAGATAAGCTAATAAGCGGCGCGGGCGGCAAAGATAGCGACGACGAAAGCGAAAGCATAGAAGAAAATACGGAGGAATAAAATAATGGTATTTATAGAAGACGTAACGGCGATAGAAGTACTCGATAGCCGCGGCAACCCGACCGTAAAGGCGACCGTGGCTCTAAGCGACGGCACCGTAGCAAGCGCGATAGTCCCAAGCGGCGCAAGCACGGGCAAACGCGAGGCGCTGGAGCTTCGCGATAAGGATG
>NZ_CALIAV010000069.1 GCF_938045625.1 uncultured Campylobacter sp. | reverse complement strand
ACGAAGCGTCGCCCCTTCCTCTCCCAAGCCCTCTCTAACCCCACTGCACGTGAGAAGTTGCTGCACTGCGTGCAGGTTAAATTTGGCGCTATTGCGCCGCACGTTTTTAAATTTGCGTTTTTGTGGTGTGGGTCTCGGCGAGTAAAATTTGCAAATTTGAAATTTGATTATAAGAAATCGAGGCGAAGTATCGCGAGATGATTTTTCGAGTTTTCTGCTTCGCAAGCTCGCAGCTGCAAGCAGAAGAAGCAAAATTGAGCGTGCGCTAGGCATATAGCCTGCGGAGCGAAAATTTTGTGAAATCTCGGAAAAGCGCTCGCGAGACAAGCCGCTATTTAAGCGACTTTTCCGCCCACACTCTCACTTCTAAATCCACCTCAAAGATTCTACTCTCGCTCTCTATCTTTTCGTTTTCAAACCTCTTTGCTGCGGCCAAAACCGTTCGCGAGATATCTAAAAACCCGCACTCGCCGCGCAAAAATTTATACACGGCGACTTCGTTTGCAGCGTTGATAGCGACGCCGAGATCCGGGTTTTGCAAAGCTTGGTCTTTTAGCGAAAAGATAGGGTATTTTTTCAAATTTATCTCGCCGAATTTTATGTTTTTTAGAGTTTTTAGGTCTAAATTCGGCACGATTTGCGCATTTTTCGCATCGGCGGCGTTCAAATTTAGCGCTCCGTCCTCGCCCAAAATCGCATGCGCGATAGCTAAAATCATATCGGTTTTGGATAGATGCGCCGTCGTCGAGCCGTCGGCGAACTCCACCAGCGCGTGCACCGTGGACGTGCGCTCGATAAGCGCCTCGATGTCTCGCACGCCGTAGAGCCAAAAGGCCTCCAACACCTCAAAAAGCTTGTTCGCCATCGTCGCGCTGTCGATCGTGATCTTCGCGCCCATGCTCCAGTTGGGGTGCTTTAGCGCGTCTGAGGCAGTGACATTTTTTAGGGCTTTTAGCGGTGTTTTGTAAAAGGCGCCGCCCGAAGCCGTGATGACCAGCCTAGCGACCGGGGTTTTGTTTGCGAGCAGGAATTTAAGCCCGAAATGCTCGCTATCTATCGGATTTATCGCGCCCCTGTCTAAAAATTTGCCGCCCGCTACGAGGCTTTCTTTATTCGCAAGCGCCAGCTTTTTACCTAGCTTTTGCGCAGCTAAGCTCGGAGCCAGCCCGGCAAAGCCCACTAGAGAGTTTACGACGCGCTCGCTCTCGCACTCTTTTAGCATATCGCAGATGCCCTGCGCACCCGCAAAAACGCGTTTGTGTTTTACCAATTTAGCAAATTTTGGTTCGGCGATGCAGACGAATTTAGGCTTAAATTCGGAGATTTGCTCGTTTAAAAGCTCGTAGTTTGACGCGCAGCTCAGCGCCTCGACGCTAAGGCCGAATTTACGGGCCAAATTTAAAGTATTCGTCCCGATCGAGCCCGTCGAGCCCAACACTACCACGATAGCGTCCAGAGCATCGCCGCGACGCCAAACAGATAGCCATCGACGCGGTCAAGCATCCCGCCGTGGCCGGGCAGCAGCGTGCCGCTATCTTTGACGCCCGCGCGGCGCTTTAAATAACTCTCGAAAAGATCGCCCCAAACGCCAAAAACCGCAACCAAAAACGCCGTGATGAGGCTATGCCAAAAGCTATCGGTCAGCACCCAGCCAAAGCCCGCGCCAAAGACCGTAGCCACGGCGATACCGCCTGCTACGCCCTCCCAAGTTTTGTTCGGCGAGGTCTCGCTAAAGGCGTGTTTGCCGCAAAATTTGCCAACAAAAAACGCCCCGCTATCGCACGCCACGACCGTTAAAATCAGCCACGCCAAGTAACCCACGCCGTACTGCGAATAAAGCATCCAGATGAGAAAAATCGGCGTCATCGGATACAAAAATGGCAGTGCGGGCGTTAGATTTTCGCTCTTAAAATGCGCGAGAAAACTAACAACGAGCAAAACCGCTAAAATAGCGATAAATACGGGGTTTGAAAATGGAGTAAGCAGATAAAAAATAACCGCTATAAGCGCAAGAGAGCCGCCCTGCAGGCCGTAGAGCTTCTGCGCTTCGCTAAAGGCCATGTAAAGCACGAAGCCCAAAATGGCAAAATTTAACAGATAGCTATCAACAAAAAAGATGACCAAAACCGCCGCAAATAGCGCGACGCCGGTGATTATACGCGTTTTCATGATTTTTCCTTTTTTGAGTAACGATTGTATAAAATTTTCGCTTAAAAGCGCCGAAATTTGAGGCGAATTTGCGTTTGCTAGCTTGCTTTAATCGGTAGTCAAATTTGATAATTTATTTTTGCTTGAAACGGACGACAAATTTGACGATTTTTGCTAAATTTTGCCGAGCGCGGCGGCAAACTTGGCATAAATTTGACAACCTGTGCCAAATTTTACGCTTGCTAAAAACGGTGTATCAAATTTAAAATCAGATAAAATTTGCTCCGCGCCCTCAAATGCGGGCGGCAAAAACTAACACTCCGCGCGTTCGCATATTTGGCTGGCTTTCCCGCGGCGGCTATCCTCAGACGCTAAATTTACGACTGAAACGAGCCGATTTATTACGCTTTAAATTTTACGTTCGCGATATTAAAAAGATGAAAGCTTAAATTTAGGCCGAAAGCGGATCAAATTTAAAGCCAAATTTGACCGCCTAGCATCAACATATTCAGTCAAATTTGAGCGAGAAAGCTTAAATTTTAAGATCGAGATGCTGAAAAACGGGCGACGCTTGCGGGAAGTCGTTAGCCGCGACGTGATCCTCTGCATTTTCATCGCCGTCAGAGTCGGAGTTTTCGCCGTTTTGCTCCGAGGCGAGCTCGCCCTGCTCCTGCCTGCTTTTTTGCTTTTCGTGCTCGTTTTCGGGGTCGATTTTGTAGGTTTCCTCGGTCGGTCGCACCTCGGAGACCTCTTGTTTTTCGTCGCTTGCTAGCGATGCGGCGGCGAGATTTTGCAGGTCAAATCTATTTTGGACGTCGGCGACCTTGTTTGAGACCATATTTACGTTTTGATTGATAAAAATCGTGTTGCCAAGGGGTGTTACAGCCATTTTCGCCTCCTGTTTTAGTCGTGCTTTGTTACTAATATCGTCTTAAAATTAATATAATTTACATTTGCGCCGCTCGTAATTTTGACGTTGTTACGTTTGGTAAAATCAACCTCGTACGTCCCGCCGCCTTTGACGCTAAAATTTACGCAAATTTTAGCCGCAAATCTCAAAATTTCCTCGCTCGGAGCGCTTTTTGCGGTTTTGATGATGACGTGCGCGGACGGCATATCTTTTAGGTGCATCCAGACGTCGTCTTTTTTCGAGTTTTTTAGCAGCCAGACGTTGCCTTTTTCGTTGCGTCCGATACTGATTTTATAGCCCTCTACGTAAAAATCCTCGACGTTTTGATTTTGCTCTTTTTGCTTTACGGCGCGGGCTTTTTTAGGCGCTAGGATCTCTAGCTCTTCGGCGCTTTTAGCTTCGTTTACGAGCGTTTTTAAATTTGATAAAAACTCCAGTTTTTCGGTCAAATTTTGCCGCTCGATGACTAAGCCTGCCGCCTTTTGCTTTAGCCTTTTTGCCCTAGCAAACATCGTGTTTGCAGCGATTTTGGGGCTATCATCCAGCACGAGCCGCACCTCGCCTCGCTCAAAATCATTTAGCGTTACCTCGCGCTCGTACTCCCTTAGCGCGTGTAAATTTGACAGGATCAGCCCCGCATTTTTGCTTAAAATTTCGCTTTGCGCATTTAGATCCGCTTCGTTTTCAAGGCCCGCTAAAATTTCGCTTAAATTTTGCATTTTGCGCTCTATCGCGGCCGATTTTACGGCGCGCAGATTTTCTAGCTTTGCGTTATTTACGCGCTTAAATTCCTCGCTAAAATACCGCGCAAAATCCGTTATCGGCGGCGTCTCTCGCTCTTTTATCACTGCAGGCGGCAGCTCAAGCAGCTCGCGCCCCGGTTTTATCACGCGAAAATTATTGTCTATGTGCCGCAAAGCCTCGACGATGACGCCTTTTTCATCCGTGATGATCGCGTTGGTAAAGCGCCCCGTAAACTCCAAAAACAGGCTTGAGGCGAGGCTTTTATACGAGCCTTGGAATTCGCACTCCAGCTTTAAAATTCTATTTCCCTCGGGCACGCTTAAATTTAAAATTTTCGCCCCCCAGAACCTCTTTTTAAGCGCGACGTCAAAGGGCGCTTTGTACTCTTTGACGTTTAGAAAATCAGGATTTGCGTAGATCGCGGAGTCGGCCTTGCTGAGATCAAAAAACAGCCCGAGCTCGCCGTCAAATTCTATAAATATCGCCATATCGCCCGCGCGTCTGATTGCGGTTATTTTTTTAAATTTGCCTAGAAAAGATTTGATTTGTTTTAAATTTGCGTATTTCATAGCCGAAATTATAGCCTAAAATCGGGCCGAATTTTAAGCGCAAGAATAATATAATGATAATGCATTTTAAAACGGAGAAAAAATAAATGAACAAATTCAGCCTAAGTTTAGCGGCCTCGTCGCTGCTTTTAACTCAAATTTTCGCCGCCGACGTAGCGCTACAAGGCGTCGAGATTAGCGAGAGCGCAGACGATGGATACCGCGCCAAAACCAGCGAAATAGGCAAAACAAATACGCCTATTTTAGAAATTCCGCAGACGGTAAACGTCGTAACCCAGCAGCAACTAAAAGATAAAAAACCCGAGACTCTAGCCGAAAGCCTTCAAAACGTGAGCGGAGTTAGCTACGGAAACACCACGGGCGGTATCTTTGACTCGATCATAAAAAGAGGATTCGGCGGCGGACGCGACGGCTCGATCATGCGAAACGGCGTGCCCGCTAGCGTCATGCATAGCTTTAACAAAACCGTATAAAGCGTCGAGGTGCTAAAAGGCCCGGCTAGCTTGCTCTACGGCGCGCAAGAGCCCGGGGGCATCATAAATATGGTCACTAAAAAGCCAAAATACGACTTCTCAAACGAAATTTGGGCGGGTATCGGCAACCGCAACTACTGGAACGCGGGCTTTGACACCACGGGACCGATCGCTAATAGCGGCTTTGCGTATAGATTTATATTTGATATGATGCAAAAAGACTACTGGAGGGAGTTTGGCGAATATAAAAACGTCCTCTTTGCGCCATCTCTTTCTTATAAAGGCGATGATTACCGCATAAACTTAGCCTATACGCACACGCGCTCGACCGATCCGATCGACCGCGGCATGTATCTGGTGCCAAGCACGGGCAAGCTACTGCCGATAGATAAGAAAAGACGCCTTGACGAGCCGTTTAATAAACTAAAAACCAGACTCGACACGGTGGACGTAAATTTTGAAAAAAATATCGGCGAGGACTGGCTACTGCGCGGTGCTTACGCGTTTTCCCGCTCAAAGCACGAATACGGTCACATCAGGCTAATGAACGTAAATTTAAACACCGGCGTTGCAGCTAGACGAAACGAGGCGTATGACGGGTTTATCCACCGCACACACGCCGGATCGTTAAATTTAAACGGTTATGTGCAAACGGGCGAGATAGAGCATAACTTACTATTTGGTATCGACGCAAAGGAGTACTACCGCTATAGATCCGGCGCGCTAAACAGCTACAGCTCCGGCACGACGCACAAAAACTATCCGATAAATATCTACAGTCCAGTCTACGGCACGGTCCCCTATCCGTCCGACCGAGCCTCCGGTATCCAGTATCAAAAGCTAAGAACGGTCGGATTTTACGCGCAAGATAGTATAAATTTGACCGAAAATTTGATCTATTCTTTGGGCGTTAGATACGAATACTACGACCAAGTCGCTCGCGGCACGACTAGCGGTCCAAACACAACCGATCAGCAAGACGGCAAATTTACGTGGCAGACGGGGCTTTTATACTTGCTAACGCCCGAGTGGTCGGTTTACGCCAACTACGCGCAAAGCTTTAGCCCGCAAATGGCGATCAGCGGCGACGACATCGGCGACATAAAGCCCTAAGAAGGCAAAAGCATAGAGCTGGGAACTAAATTTCAAAACGATAGCATAACGGCTAGCGCGGCGGTCTTTAACATAGACAAGAAAAACATCATGCGCACAGTAAATAGCGTTAGCACTCCCGTGGGCGAGGCGCGCTCTAGAGGATTTGAGTTTGACTTTAACGGTCGCGTGACGCAAGGACTGAGTCTAGGCGCTAGCTACGCATACACTAAAACCGAGGTGCGCAAGGATAGCGGCGCGTTTGCCGTGCTAGTAGGCAAACCGCTTGAAGCTACACCTAAGCACCAAGCCAGCCTCTTTGCTAACTACGACTTTAGCCACCTAGGCGCAAAAGGCCTAAGGATCGGCGGTGCGGCGAGGTATTTTGGCTCATGGTACACCTACTACATGAGGACGAATCTACCGGCCGTGCCTGCAGGAACGGGCTTTAAGATGGACGACGCGGTCGTTTACGACGCCTTTATCAGCTACGATACCAAGATCGCAGGCTACGAGACGAATTTCTCGTTTAACGTCAAAAACCTGACCGACAAGCTCTACTATACGTCCTCGTCGACCGGCACACAGGCTAATATCATACCGATACAGCCGGGGTATGCGAGGCAGTTTATGCTGACCGCTAGCGTTAAATTTTAAAATTTAAGCGGCTTGTCTTTTCTCGCTATACGGCGTTGAAATTTAAATTTTAAGCTCGGCAGACCATTCGTCTAGCCTACGCTTAAAATTTAAATTCCGCCTTGTCTAGCGAAAAAATACTTCACCTTAGCTTCTTGCGTTCAAATTTGGAATTAAATTTGGTTAAATTTACAAATTTGATTTCAAATTCGACTCGCCCGAACCCGCATCCTGAAATCGTCAAATTTTGTTTTAAACCCGCGACGTATTATGCTATTTTATCCAAGCCAAATTCGTATTTGCAACACTCAAATTTTAATCTCAATCTCTTTTTTATCCATTTTTCGCTAAAATCGCTAAATTTTAAAAACGCGCGGCATCCGCAAAAAAGGAAATTTATGCAAAACTCAAAGCAAACCATCACCGAAAAGATTTTCAGCGAGCACGTAGGGCGCGAGGTTTTCGCGGGCGAGATCATCGAGAGCGACATCGATATGGTCATCGGCAACGACATCACGACTCCGATCTCCATCAAGCAGTTCGAGCGCAGCGGCGCGACGAAGCTAGCTAATCCGGACGGCTTTAGCGTCGTGATGGACCACTACATCCCCGCCAAAGACATCCTAAGCGCCAACCAAGCCAAAATCAGCCGCGATTTTGCGTATAAGCACGATTTGAAAAACTATTTCGATGAAAAGGATATGGGCATCGAGCACGCGATTTTGCCCGAAAAAGGCCTCATAGTGCCTGGCGACGTCATCATCGGCGCCGATAGCCACACCTGTACCCACGGCGCGCTGGGAGCCTTTGCCACGGGTATGGGCAGCACCGACCTAGCCTACGCGATGATAACGGGCAAAAATTGGTTCAAAGTACCGCCGACTATCAAAGTGATCTTTCGCGGCAAGCTAGACCGCCACGTCTACGGCAAGGACCTCATCCTAGAGATCATCCGCCGCATCGGCGTGGACGGCGCGCTGTACAAGGCGCTGGAGTTTACGGGCGAGACGATAGATAGCCTCGATATGGACGGGCGTTTTAGTATGTGCAACATGGCGATCGAGGCCGGCGGCAAAAGCGGTATCATCGCGGTTGATGAAACCACGAAAGAGTTTTTGAAAGGCAAAAATTTGCGCGCCGAGCCGAAGCTGCACTACTCCGACGAGGGCGCAAACTACGAGCAAATTTTAGAGATCGATGTTAGCAAGCTCGATCCCGTGATCGCCTATCCGTTCCTGCCTAGCAACGGCAAGAGCGTGCGTGAAGCCGTCAGAGACGATATCGCTATCGATCAGGCGTTTATCGGCAGCTGCACAAACGGCAGACTCTCGGATCTGCGCATCGCGGCTGAAATCCTAAAAGGTCGCAAGGTAGCGCGCAAAACCCGCCTCATCATCACGCCTGCAACGCAAAAAATCGCCCTACAAGCGCAAAAAGAGGGGCTGATGGATATATTTGCCGAGGCCGGCGCGGTCGTTTCAAACCCGACCTGCGGCGCGTGTCTGGGCGGATATATGGGAATTTTGGGCGTTGGGGAACGCTGCGTGAGCACGACGAATAGAAACTTCGTCGGTCGCATGGGAGATCGCACGAGCGAGGTGTATCTGGCAAACTCTGCCGTAGCCGCAGCTAGCGCAGTGGTAGGCAAGATAGCCGATCCGCGCGATCTTTAAAATTTGGCGGCTTGTCTTTTGAGCGCTTTTTGCGGAGCTGGCTAAAATTTAGCTCGGCAGACTATATGTCTAGCCTACGCTAAATTTTACCTGCGCAACCCCAAAAATCATCTCAAAATACTTCGCCTTATCATTGTTGCGTTCAAATTTGAAGCTAAATTTGCAAATTTCATCTTCAAATTTTACCCACCGAGACCCGCATCTTGAAAATGCTAAATTTAAATTTACGACGCGAAAGCGTCAAATTTAACCTGCACGAAGTGCAGCAACATCTCACGTGCAGTGGGGTTAGTGGGGGTTTCTGCGTCGCTGCGCTAGCAGCTGCAAGCAGACGGGAGAGGGTCTGTCTCGGACAGTTACGAGCCGCAGGCGAAGTAAAGCCCCTTCCTCTCCCAAATAAAAGAAAAAGGGGCTCTTTTGCTTCAGCCAAGCTTCGCCTTGTGCTTGCACTCTCTTTGAGAGCTGCAAAGCAGAGCGTAATTCAAGCCCCTTTCCACTTAACAAGAAAATCAAGATATTAAAATACAGCAAAACAGTGCAGAAAATTTACATTCAAATTTGACGTCAAATTTGCAAATTTGAGCTACCGAAACTTGCGTCAAAAATATCAAATTTAATTTCTCCGCATAGGCAAATTTAGCGGCTTTTATCCTTTAAAACGCCGTTACCGTCGCCAAAAGCCCAAAGATGATGCCGGGCAAATTTGCAGCAGAAAGCGGATAGTCTTTTTTAGCTTTTAGCAGGCCGTAGCTAGTCCAGATCGTGCAGTTTATCGCTGCGGCTAGAGGCTGGATAAAAGGCGTTTTGTTGCCCTCAAGATTGCCCATTATCTGCGGGATATAAGAAATATACATAATGACCGACAGACACGTGCCTATCCAGCCTAAAATTTGCAAATTTTTCTCGCTCATTTTTTCTCCTTTAAAATAAAATCCGCATTATACTACCTTTTCGTGCAACGACGCGAAATTTTATCTTGCCCGCCGCCGCGTTTTAATCGCCGAGCTAGGTCAGATTTAGTAAAATGCAGCCTAATTTAAAGGAGAGCAAAATGGCTTACGTGACCTACGACAAGGCAAAATGGCACTGTGGCGCGAAAAATGCGCCGACAGATATCCCGCAGGAAAACGGCGCAACGCACATCGCGTTTTTCTTCTGCTGGTGCATGGAGCGCAAGCTCTATTCCAAGGACTTTGCGGCGGACTTTGCAGACGATATAGCGCGGATGGACGATAGTTTTGATTATCGCCAGTATTTTTTGGGCGCCATGGACGGCGTGCTAAGCAGCGAGGAGCTAAACACCGCGGGCAAGGCCTTTGCAAAGGCCTACTACACCACGGATCGCACGAAATTTGCCAAAACGCACGGCTGGTATTTGCAAGATTACGACGATTTCGTCGCACGCAAATTCGGCGATAAAAACTTCGACAACGCCTATTTTTACATAGAAAACTCGCCGCAAAATTACGCCGAGATCAAGGCTATCATCGATCGCCGCTACGAGGAGTTTTTAGAAGCCAAAAAAGCCAGCAAAAGCACGGATAAATAAACCAAAATTTGCGCCGAGCGCAGTTTTTAAAGCGCAGAGTTCAAATTTACGCGCGGACGAGTCCAAACGATTTAGCCTTGGCCGAGCGCAGATCGTAAATTTTAGATCGGTTGCTGATTTAGCCGCGCCTCGCAGCAAGGCTAAACTTAGACCGTTAAGCTAAATTTGACGGCAAGCCGCTTCTAGTTGGCGCCCCTTCGCTACTTAAACTGCGCAGTCAAATCTCTCGCACCGGCGGTAACCTCCGCCGCTTTAGGCAAGCTCCGCTCTATCAAATTTTTCCCCTGACATTTTATCTCCTTTTATCTATTTGCTTTGTAAATTTGAGTTTGAGTCTGATTTGCTTCGGTTGCTATCTACGTAAATCACATGAGCCATGCCCTTTTTGGCTCTACCTATGGCGCTATTGATCCCGTCTTGCTTTTCCATTTCGTTTGCCCATTTTATGAAAGCTCTAATATCTTTAAACGTAGCATTTTCGTCGGGGCAAAAATGTGAATGAAAATTTATTTGATTGTCAAATCTTTTTATTCGTTTCGGATCTATCGGCTTTGGTTTGTATTGCAAAAGACCTTCATGATATAAGCACTCGGTACATAAGTGCTGATATTTCTTGTTTTTGCGTAACTTCGCTTCGCCTTCTTCGTCTATACCTTTATTCATTTTATAGATATAGTTTTCTTTTTCTTTCGCATAGTATTTTACGTTATCATAGCACTCCTCATACGCCTTCTTTAGCTCCTCTTTAGTAGGTTGCCCTACGACGTCGTATTTTAAAAGAAGCTCTAGCATGGGTCCGTAGTTTGGGATAGTATCTAGCGAGATATATAAAGATCGCATAAATTCGGAATCGTCTCTTAGTCCGTGAAAAAACGTATTTGGATGATCGTCTAGTTTCGGTTTATACCCGCTAGCAAGAGCAAGTTCGGTCATCTCTACGTAGTTATGGGTTACTATATATCCTATCGGATCGTTTACGTCTTTGGATTCTTTGTTAACTTGATAGTTGTCTTCAAATATTATCTTTACGTCGTCTCCGTCTATGATAAGCTTTTCGATATTGTAGTAAAAAGGAGTTTTTCTATACCACTGCACCGCCTTTACTTCATCAAATTTAACCCCGCTATCAAGCAAAAGCTTGGCGGTCTTTGTAGAGTTGTTTTCTATGCCAGGGGCGAGAGTTTGTAGTTATCTTGCGTATGAGCGTTTGCGCCCATATCTATATAAGTCTTTTTGCCGTGACTTCGTCATCGTAAAAGCTAGCGTACATCAAAGGAGTAACGCCGTCTATTAGTGGAGAGTCTATGCTAATGTTATTATCTTGCATAAATTTTAAAATTTGATCCGTTTGCTTTGATTTTAAAAGCTTGCGGAAATTTTCAGCAAATGCGCCATCTTTTATCTGCTTATCTATATCCCAGTATCTAAAAGCAAAATCGTCTATCTCCTCTTGCGTTACGTATTTGCTTAGCTCCGAACCCGGGATTATTTTAGTATCGGCGGTAACTACGAAGCGAGTCGGGCCGGATAGCTTTTCGTAAATAAAATTTACGAAAACGACAAGGAAAAGAGCGGCGAGGCTAAGTGCGAGTTTGTTCAAATTTATCCCTTAAGTCAAATTTGCGAAATATTAGCCAAAGGGGCGGTTAAATTTGAGTGAAATTTGGGGGCAAAATCTGAAAAAGCGGGGAAAATAAATCAAGGCAAATTTGGCTAAATTTGAAAGCCAAATTTAAAAATGCGGCGAAGGCTCAAATTTAACCCTCGCCGCGAGAAAATTATCACTGTAAATTTACATGCCGAAAGCTCGGCGCGCAAAAACAAATTTATCTAGATAGCTTTAGCAGATATCCGTCCTGCGTCTTTTCGATCTCGTGTTTGTAGCTGCCGTCGAGATCAAAAACTACGCGGTAAAATTTGCCGTGCGAGCCAAAAAGCGCCGTTTTAAACGCGCCGCAGTCAAGCTCGTCTTTTCTAGTATTTACGTCCGTTTGCGAGGCGAAGTCGATCACGACCTTGGTGCCTTTGCTGATAGAGTAGTCCTTTAGCTTCTCGTCGGTCGTGAGGATTTTTATCTGCATCGGATAGATCTCAAATTTCGTCTGCTTATAGACGATCTGCTTTTGCGGTTGCGGCTTTTCAAGCGGCTTTATGACGACGTCTTTTAGCGGCTCTTGCACGGTCATGTTGCGCTCGGTAGGCTTTGGCGCGACGTCTATCGCGGCCGCTTTTGGCTCCTCTTTAGTGACCGAGACGTCGGGCTTTTCTACAACGACGGGCACTGCGATCTTGCTTAGCAAAAACTCGTCCTGCCACGAGATGCTTTTGTTTATATCGACGGTTTTTTCCTTGATACTGCCGTCGAGGCTTTTGTATTTTAGCGTGACGGAGATGAAGTTTCTAGCGTCGGCGGGAAATTTGAAACTCTGCTTTTCAAAAGGCGGCAAATTTTCCACGACATTGCTGCTAGCCATGCTCGCGTTTACATCGCCCGAGGGCGCAAAAGGATTTTCTCTGCCAAAAGCCAGCCCGCAGGCCAGCGCCAAAAGCCAAATTTTACCGATTTTCATAACTCCCCCGTTTTTTAAATTTTCCGACTAATCAGCCGCCGCTGCTTGGCTCGAGCTCTTTTAGCTCGAAATACGCCTTTTGCAGCTGGGCGTTTTGTTTTTTTAGCGTTTCTACGTCGCGTTCTAGCTGCGTTTTTTGCTCTTGCAGGCTTAGCATCACGTCTAGCGAGCGTTTGCCAAAGATTATGTTGCCCACGTAGATACCAAAACATATCACGCAAAACGCTATAAGCGTAAATCTGAGAAAAAGCCTGAAATCAAAAGGCCTTTTCTCGACGTATTCGTCTAGGACTTCGCTCAAATTTGATTTCCCAAAAACTCGTCCGTCTCGCGCTCGATCTCAAGCAGGCGGTTGTATTTTGC
>NZ_CALIAV010000068.1 GCF_938045625.1 uncultured Campylobacter sp. | reverse complement strand
GCCGAGGCGATGGCCGACGCGCGGGCGGAACATTTGCGACTGCGTCCGGTCTGTTCTTTCGTTGCCCATTATTTTGATAAACATGCCGCGGAAGTGGCAGATCTTCGAGGAGCGATACGGTGAACGCTGCCTTCAGACGAAGGCGGATGTGGGCCGCGATCGGGAAAGCCCGTTCCCTATGGGGGACGGGCTTTTCGTCAGGCGGGGCCTGTGAGCGATTGTTTTCTGCTTGACAGGAGAGAAAACAAGGGGTATCGTAGGGATAATCTTGAAAAGGCTCCAGGAACATGCGGCCGGAGCGAGAGACAGAGGAGGGGACAGGCGATGGCACAGCATGGCAGACATCGTAATATCAGCATGGTGATGGATCTTTACGAGCTTACGATGGCGGAGGGGTATTTTAAAAGCGGAGATCAGCCGCGCGTGGCGTTTGACGTTTTTTACCGTAAAGTGCCAGACGGCGGCGGTTTTGCGATATTTGCGGGACTTGAGCAAATCATTGAGTATGTGGAAAATTTACACTTTGACGATAGCGACGTGGCGTATCTGCGCTCGTTAAATTTGTTTAGCGAGGATTTTTTGGATTACCTGCGTAAATTTCGCTTTAGAGGCGATATATACGCCTTTGCCGAGGGTACGATCATCTATCCGCAAGAGCCGTTTATGACCGTCGTAGCCTCGCCTATCGACGCGCAACTCATAGAAACTGCGATCCTATCGCAGATAAACC
This sequence comes from uncultured Campylobacter sp., assembly GCF_938045625.1. GTDB lineage: Bacteria > Campylobacterota > Campylobacteria > Campylobacterales > Campylobacteraceae > Campylobacter_A. The sequence continues at coordinate 780 of NZ_CALIAV010000068.1, read as the reverse complement.
ATCAAAGCCTCATCGCGACCAAGGCCAGGCGTATCGTAAAGGCCGCGGACGGCAGGAGCGTGTTTGACTTCGGCGCTAGACGCGCGCACAACCTAGACGCCGCGATCTACGGCGCTAGAGCGGCCTACATCGGCGGCGCGGACGGCACGGCGACGGTGCTCGCGGCTAAGGCCTTTGGCATACCGACGACCGGCACGATGGCGCACAGCTGGGTGATGTATTTTGGCGACGAATTTGAAGCCTTTAAGCGCTACGCCCTACTCTATCCAGACTCCGCTTCGCTGCTCGTAGATACCTACGACGTGCTGCATAGCGGCGTGCCAAATGCGATAAAAACTGCAAAAGAGGTGCTAGAACCGCTGGGCAAACGCCTAAAAGCGGTCAGGCTGGACTCCGGCGACCTAGCATATCTATCCAAAAAAACGCGCGCAATGCTGGATGCCGCAGGGCTACAAGACTGCAAGATCACGGTCTCAAACAGCCTGGATGAGTACACCATCGCCTCGATCCTAGCTCAAGGCGGGCAGATAGACGGCTTTGGCGTGGGCGAGCGTCTGATAACCTCTAAGAGCGATCCGATTTTTAGCGGGGTTTATAAGCTTGTCGCGGTCGAAACAGATGGCAAATTTAGCCCTCGTATCAAGCTATCAGAAGCAGTAGAAAAGATGACCAATCCGGGCATAAAAAAGGTCTGGCGCATCTACCAAAACGGCCAAGCCATAGCCGACCTCATCGTCATTCTTACTTGGTAGAATCACTCCAGAAGGATGATTGTGTACA